>DASQYN010000464.1:0-23758 GCA_035639215.1 Burkholderiales bacterium | reverse complement strand
CATGTCGTGCAGCGAGCGCCGCCGCTCCGGCGCCGGCAACATGCGCGCAGCGACGCGCGGCGGATGCGCGGCGATGCGCTCGAAGCCGTAAAGGCGCGCCACCTCCTCGACCAGGTCCTCCTCGATCGCTAGGTCGAAGCGATACGAGGGAGGCGTGACGACGAAGGCCTCGGCTTCGCGCCGGAACGCGAACCCGAGGCGGCTGAAGGCTCCCGCCATCTCCTCTTCGGGAACGGCGACGCCGATGATCTTGCGGGCCCGCGCGAGGCGCATGCGCAGGGGCTTTCGCTCCGGCAGGCGCGCGACCAGGTCGTCGCTCGGCCCGGCCTCGCCGCCGCAGATGTCGACGATGAGGCGGGTCGCGCGCTCGATGCCGTCCAGGTTGTTCGCGAAGTCGACGCCGCGCTCGAAGCGATGCGAGGCATCGCTCGAGAAGTTGTAGCGCCGCGCGCGGCCGGCGATGGCGTCCGGGTAGAAGAAGGCCGACTCGAGGAAGACGTTCTTCGTCTTCTCGTCGGCCTTCGTGCTCTCTCCGCCCATGATGCCGGCGAGCCCGATCACGCCCGAATCGTCGGTGATGCACAGCACCGAGGCGTCGACCGCCACTTCCTGGCCGTTGAGCAGCAGCACCTTCTCCCCGGGCCGGCCCCAGCGCACATCGATCGCGCCGTGCAGCTTGTCGAGGTCGTAGACGTGCAGCGGCCGGCCTAGCTCGAGCATCACGTAGTTCGTCACGTCGACGAGCGCCGAGATGCTGCGCTGCCCGGCGTGCTCGAGGCGCTGGCGCATCCACGTCGGCGTCGGCGCGCTGGCGTCGACATTGCGGATCACGCGTCCGGCGAAGCGGCCGCAGCCCTCGGGCGCCGAGATGCGCACCGGATGCCGGCCTTGCCCCTTGGCCGGGACCTTTTCGATGCGAGGCGGCTCGAGTGGCGCGCCGGTCAACGCCGCCGTCTCGCGAGCGACGCCGAGGATCGAGAGGCAGTCGGCCCGGTTCGGCGTGAGCTTGAGCGTCAGCACATGGTCGTCGAGCCCGAGCGCCTGCCGCGCATCCGTGCCCGGCTTGCCTTGAAGCTCGAGCAATCCGGAATGGTCCTCGGAAAGACCCAGCTCGCGCGCCGAGCAGAGCATGCCTTCGCTTTCGACGCCGCGCAGTGCGGTCTTTCGGATCTCCGCCTCCGGCAGGCGCGCGCCGATGCGCGCCAGCGGTGCCTTCATGCCCTGGCGCACGTTCGGCGCGCCGCAGACCACCCGCACCTTCTCCCCGCCGGCATCGACGGTGCAGACCGTCAGCTTGTCGGCATTGGGATGCTTCTCCACGGCGAGGATCTCGCCGACCACCACGCCGCTGAAGCGCGGGCCGAACGGCTCGCAGGCCTCGACCTCGAGCCCGGCCATGGTGAGGCGCTCGGCGAGCTGCGCGCCCGAGAGGGGCGGGTTGCAGAAGCTGCGCAGCCAGGATTCCGGGACGTTCATGCGGGGACGTTCATCCGGCGACGCTCACTTGAACTGCCCGAGGAAACGCAGGTCGCCGTCGAAAAACAGGCGCAGGTCGTCGATGCCGTAGCGAAGCATAGTCAGGCGCTCTAGGCCCGAGCCGAACGCGAAGCCGATGTGGCGTTCCGGATCGAGGCCGAAGTTGCGCACCACGTTCGGATGCACCTGCCCCGATCCCGAGATCTCCAGCCACCGCCCTTTCAATTTCATGTCGATCTCGGCGGAGGGCTCGGTAAAGGGGAAGAACGAGGGCCGGAAGCGCACTTCGAGGTCGTCCTGCTCGAAGAAGCGGCGCAGGAAGTCGGTGTAGACGCCCTTCAGGTCGGCGAAGCTGATGTCCTCGTCGATCCAGAGGCCCTCGACCTGGTGGAACATGGGCGAGTGCGTGGCGTCGGAGTCGACCCGGTAGGTGCGGCCGGGGGCGATGACCTTGATCGGCGGCTGATGCATGCGCGCGTAGCGCACCTGCATGGGGCTCGTGTGCGTGCGAAGCACGAGCGGCAGGCCTTGCTCATCCTTCAGGTCGACGTAGAACGTATCCTGCATCGAGCGCGCCGGATGGTTCTCCGGATTGTTGAGCGCGGTGAAGTTGTACCAGTCGGTCTCGATTTCCGGCCCGTCCGCAACGTCGAAGCCGATCGAGCGCCAGATCTCCTCGATGCGCTGCCAGGTGCGAACCACGGGATGGATGCCGCCGCGGCCGCGGGCGCGGCCGGGCAGCGTGACGTCCAGCGACTGTTCGGCGAGCCGCGCGTTGAGCGCGGCGTCCGCCAGTTCCCCGCGACGCGCTTCCAGCGCCGCCTCGACCGTCTGCTTCGCCGTATTGAACTGCGCGCCGAACGCTTTCCTTTCTTCGACAGAAAGCGACTTCAACGCGGACTGCGCCGCCCCAAGCTCGCCCGATCTGCCGAGAAAGCGCGCCTTGGCATTTTCCAGGGACGCAGCATCGCCCGCCGCGCGAAACGCGGCGAGCGCGCGCGAGACGATGCTGCTCAGCTCATCCAACCGGGTCCTGCAAGGCTAGTGCGCCAGGCTGGCCTTCACCTGGCCAGCGATCTTCGCGAAAGCCGCCTTGTCCGCCACGGCGATGTCGGCCAGCACCTTGCGGTCGATGTCGATATTGGCGCGCTTCAGCCCGGCCATGAACGTGCTGTAGCTCATGCCGAGCTCGCGCGCCGCCGCGTTGATGCGCGCGATCCACAACGCGCGGAACTGGCGCTTCTTCTGCCGGCGGTCGCGGTAGGCGTACTGCCCCGCCTTCATCACCGCCTGCTTGGCGACGCGGTAGACGTTCTTGCGCCGGCCGCGGAAGCCTTTCGCCTGCTTGAAGACCTTCTTGTGGCGCGCGCGCGCCGTGACGCCTCGCTTTACTCTGGGCATGGCGCGCTCCTCAGGACGAGTAGGGCAGCATGTCGCGGATCGCCGCCACGTTGGTCTGGTCCACGCCGCTGCGCCGGCGCATCTGACGCTTGCGCTTGGTGGTCTTCTTGGTGAGGATATGGCGCTTGTAGGCGCCGGCGCGCTTGATACTGCCGCTGCCGCGCACGCGGAAGCGCTTGGCGGCGCCGCGCTTGGACTTCATCTTCGGCATGACTGCTTCTCCTGTTTTCGCATGACGCCGGGCGGTCCCCGCCTACGCGGGGACGCTTCAACAGCCGCGGCCATCACTTGTGTTTGCTACGCAGCGGCCGGCTTCGCCGAGGCTTTTTTCGCCTCCGGCTTCGGCTTGACCACCTTCTCCGGCACCAGCTTCTTCTTCGGCGCCAGCACCATCACCATCTGCCGCCCCTCGAGCCGCGGAAACTGCTCGACGACGCCGATGGCATCCAGATCCTTGCGCACCCGCTCGAGCAGCCGCTCGCCGAACTCCCGGTGCGCCATCTCGCGGCCGCGAAAGCGCAGGGTCACTTTCGCCTTGTCACCTTCCTCGAGGAACTGGGTGAGCTTGCCGAGCTTGATCTTGTAGTCGCCCTCGTCCGTCCCCGGGCGGAACTTGATCTCCTTGACCTGGATCTGCTTCTGCTTGAGCTTCGCCTCGTGCGCCTTCTTCTGCTCGCGGTAGCGGAACTTGCCGTAGTCCATCAGCTTGCAGACCGGGGGATTCGCAAGCGGCGCGATCTCCACCAGGTCGACATTCGCTTCTTCGGCTTTGCGCAGGGCCTCGAGAACCGGAACGATCCCGAGTTGGTCACCGTTTTCCGCTACCAGGCGCACCTCCGGGGCGGTGATTTCCCGGTTGATGCGCTGCGATCCTCTGTCGAGTGCGATGAGTGAAAAGCTCCTTTAACCGTTAAAAAAAGCCGTGCGGATGCGCCTTGAGGCCGATCGTACCGGGGCGTCCCCCGGGAAGTCACCTTGGCGCTTCGCACGGCACCTATGTTTCGGAATTTTATCGAGTATTAAGTTCAGCGGCTAGCCGTTCCAGGAACCGCTCGATGCCCATCGCCCCCAGGTCCTCCCCGGAGCGCGTGCGAACCGCCACGGTCTGCGCCTGCATCTCCTTGTCGCCGACCACGAGCTGGTAAGGCAGCTTCTGCATGCTGTGCTCACGGATCTTGTAGGAGATCTTCTCGTTGCGCACATCGCCGATGACGCGGTAGCCGGCCGCCTTGAGCCGCGACGCCACCGAGCGCGCGTACTCGGCCTGGCGCTCCGTGATCGAGAGCGCCGCCGCCTGCACCGGCGCAAGCCACAGCGGGAAGGCGCCGGCGTAGTGCTCGATCAGGATGCCGATGAAGCGTTCCATCGAGCCGACGATCGCCCGGTGCAGCATGACCGGCGTGCGCCGAACATTGTCCTCCGCGACGTACTCGGCGCCGAGACGGCCGGGCATGCTGAAGTCGACCTGCATGGTGCCGCACTGCCAGACCCGGCCGATGCCGTCCTTCAGCGAATACTCGATCTTCGGGCCGTAGAACGCGCCCTCGCCCGGCGAGAGGGTGAACGGGACTGCCGATTGAGTGAGCGCCTGCTTCAGGGCGGCTTCCGCTCGATCCCACGCCTCGTCCGAGCCTATGCGCTTGGCCGGCCGCGTGGCGATCTTGTAGATCACCTCGTGGAAGCCAAAGTCGCGATAGACCTTCTGCAGCAGCGCAGTGAAGGCGATGCATTCCGGGAGGATGTGGTCCTCGGTGCAGAAGATGTGGCCGTCGTCCTGGGTGAAGCCGCGCACCCGCATGAGGCCATGCAGCGCGCCCGAGGGCTCGTTGCGGTGGCACGAGCCGAATTCCCCGTAGCGCAGCGGCAGGTCGCGATAGCTGCGCACGCCCTTGTTGTAGATCAGGATGTGCCCGGGGCAGTTCATCGGCTTCACCGCGTAGTCGCGGTTCTCCGAGGAGGTGATGAACATGTTTTCCCGGAAGTTGTCCCAGTGCCCGGTCTTTTCCCAGAGGCTCTTGTCGATGATCTGCGGCCCCCGCACCTCGCTGTAGCCGTTCTCCCGGTAGACGCGGCGCATGTACTGCTCGACCTGCTGCCAGAGCGACCAGCCCTTGGGATGCCAGAACACCATTCCCGGCGCCTCGTCCTGCATGTGGAAGAGGTCGAGCTGCGTGGCGAGGCGCCGGTGGTCGCGCTTCTCCGCCTCCTCCAGCATCTTCAGGTAGGCGTCCTGGTCCTCCTTCTTCGCCCACGCCGTGCCGTAGATGCGCTGGAGCATCTCGTTCTTCGAGTCGCCGCGCCAGTACGCCCCGGCGACGCGCATCAGCTTGAAGTTCTTCAGCTTGCCGGTCGAGGGCACGTGCGGCCCGCGGCAGAGGTCGATCCAGTTGCCCTGCCCGTAGAGCGAGATCGCCTCCTTCTCGGGGATGGAGGCGATGATCTCCGCCTTGTACTTCTCGCCCATGTCCTTGAAGAACTTGACCGCCTCGTCTCGCGGCATCTCGCGCCGCTGCACTGGCAAATTTCGCGACGCGATCTCGTGCATGCGCTTTTCGATGGCCGCGAGGTCTTCGGGCGTGAAGGGCCGCTTGTAGGCGAAGTCGTAGTAGAAGCCGTTCTCGATCACCGGGCCAATCGTCACCTCGGCCTCGGGATAGAGCTCCTTAACCGCATGCGCGAGCAGATGCGCGGTGGAGTGGCGCAGAAGATCGTTCGCCTCCGGATCCTTTTCCGTGACGATGGTGACGTCGGCATCGGCATCCACCCGGAAGCCGGTGTCGACCAGCCTTCCGTTCACCTTCCCGGCGAGCGCCCCGCGAGCGAGGCCGGCGCCGATCGACTGGGCGATCTCGGCGACGGTCACGGGGCCCGGGAACGACTTCGTCGAGCCGTCGGGGAGACGGATGTTGGGCATCTATCGGAGCACTGGGGAAGGAAATTGGTAGGCGCGATTGGACTCGAACCAACGACCCCTACCATGTCAAGGTAGTGCTCTAACCAGCTGAGCTACGCGCCTGTTGGATCAAGGCGCGATTTTATACTAGCCGCATGGACATCATCCTCTGGCGGCATGCCGATGCCGAGGAAGGCGCGGACGATCTCGAGCGCCGGCTGACGGCGAAGGGCCACGCGCAGGCCGCCGCCATGGCCAAATGGCTGCGCCGGCACCTGCCGGCCGAATACACCTTGCTCGCGAGCCCGGCGCGGCGCGCGCAGCAGACGGCGCAAGCCCTGCAAAGCCGCGTCCATACCGACGCGCGCCTGGCGCCCGGCGCCTCGGTCCACGCGATCGTCGAGGCGGCGCGCAAGCACCACGACAAGGGGCTCGTCATCGTCGTCGGCCACCAGCCCGATCTCGGCAGGGCGGCGGCGCACCTCGTCGGCCACGCGCATGGCGAGTGGGCGATCGAGAAGGGCGCGATCTGGTGGATCGCGGGGCACCGGGTCAAGGCGGTGCTGGCACCGGACCTGCTGTAAGGCCGCCATGAGATCCTCTTCGTGAACCGGCGCTCAGCGAGCCCCGCGCAGTACGTCAACCGCGAGCTCGGCATCCTCGCCTTCAACTGGCGCGTGCTCGCGCAGGCGGCCGACGACACGGTGCCGCTGCTCGAGCGGCTGCGTTTCATCACCATTGTGTCGTCGAACCTCGACGAGTTTTTCGAGATCCGCGTCGCCGGGCTGAAGGAGACCATGGACCTCGGACTGCCGGAAGTCGGCCCCGACGGGCGCAGCGCCGCCGAGGTGTTCGAGGCGGTGAGCCGCGAGGCGCACCGCCTCGTCGCCGAGCAGTATCGGCTGCTGAACCAGGTGCTGCTGCCGGCGCTCGCCGGCGAGCGCATCGTCTTTCCGAGGCGCGAGGACTGGAGCGCGCCGCAGCGGCAGTGGATCCGCGACTATTTCTTCCGCGAGCTGCTGCCGGTGCTCACGCCGATCGGCCTCGACCCCGCGCATCCGTTTCCGCGCGTGCTCAACAAGAGCCTCAATTTCGCCGTCGAGCTGGAGGGCCGCGATGCCTTCGGCCGCACCTCGCGAGCCGCGATCGTCCAGGCGCCGCGCGCGCTGCCCCGCCTGATCCGGCTGCCGGCGGCGACCTCCGGCGCAGCCGAGTATTCGTTCGTCTTCCTCTCGTCGATCCTGCACGCTCATGTCGGCGAGCTCTTCGCCGGCATGAAGGTGCTCGGCTCCTACCAGTTCCGCGTCACGCGCAACTCGGATCTCTTCGTCGACGAAGAGGAGATCAAGAACCTGCACGCCGCGCTGCAGGGCGAGCTGCTGCACCGGCACTTCGGGGACGCGGTGCGGCTGGAAGTCGCCGACAACTGCTCGCCGGCGATGGCCGACTTCCTCCTGCAGCAGTTCGGGCTGCGCGAGGCGGACCTGTACCGCGTCGACGGGCCGGTGAATCTCTACCGGCTGCGCGAGGTCCCCGACCAGGTGGAGCGGCCGAAGCTCAAGTACCCGCCGTTCCAGCCCGGGCTGCCGGTGCGCACCGAGGGCAGCGAGCTCTTCGAGCTGCTGAAGAAGCAGGACGTGCTGCTGCACCATCCCTTCCAGTCGTTCCTGCCGGTGCTGGATTTCATCCGCACCATCGCGCTCGATCCGAATGTCATCGCCATCAAGCAGACGGTGTATCGCACCGGCACCGACTCGGAGCTGATGGAGATCCTCATCGATGCGGCGCGGCGCGGCAAGGAAGTCACCGTCGTGGTCGAGCTCATGGCGCGCTTCGACGAGGAGGCGAACATGAACTGGGCGGCGCGCCTAGAGGAGGTGGGTGCGCACGTCGTCTACGGCGTGGTGGGCCACAAGACGCACGCGAAGATGGCGTTGGTCGTGCGCCGCGAGGAGACGCCGGAGGGTAAGCGGCTGCGGCCCTACGTGCATCTCTCCACGGGTAATTATCATCCGCGCACCGCGCGCCTCTACACCGACTTCGGCCTGCTCAGCGCGAACGACGAGATCTGCGCCGACGTCGCCGAGGTGTTCAAGCAGCTGACCGGCCTGGGACGCGCCGGCAAGATGCGACACCTCTGGCAGTCGCCCTTCACGCTCCACAAGCGGCTGATCGCCGCGATCCAGAACGAGGCGCGCCTCGCCGGCGAAGGCAAGCCGGCGCGCATCATCGCCAAGATGAACGCGCTGCTCGACGAGCAGGTGATCGAGGCGCTCTACGCCGCGTCCGCCGCCGGCGTGCACATCGACCTCGTGGTGCGCGGCGTATGCGCGCTGAAGCCGGGCATCCCGGGCCTCTCCGACAACATCCGCGTGCGCTCGGTCGTCGGCCGCTTCCTCGAGCACTCGCGCATCTTCTGCTTCCAGAACGACGGCGCCGAGGACGTGTACCTGGCGAGCGCCGACTGGATGGCGCGCAACTTCTTCCGCCGCATCGAGCTCTGCTTCCCAGTGCTCGACCCGGCATTGAAGCGCCGCGTCCTGCGCGAAGGGCTGCAGCCCTATCTCGAGGACAACAGCCAGGCCTGGGTCATGAACGCGGACGGCGCCTACGAGCGCCTGAAACCCGGCCGCGCTCGCCGCCGCGCCGCGCAGGAAGAGCTGCTCGCCCTACTCGCCCAGGCTGTCCCTTAGCCCCGCGCGACGCGGATCACGCCCTTCAGCTCGCGCACGACGGCGAAGGCGCGCTTCAATTGACCGAGGTCGGCCACCTCGAAGGTGAAGCGCATGAACGCAAGCTCGTCGCGAGTCTGCGTGCGCGTCGCCGTGACGTTGATCTTCTCTCTCGCGAGCGCATCGCCGATGTCGCGCAGCAGCCCTCGCCGGTCGGTTGCGGTCACCGTCATGTCGACCGTGTAGCTGCCCTCGCCAGCGCCCCCCTCATTTCGTCCCCATTGCGTGTCGATCAGCCGCTCGGGATAGGCCTCGGCAAGGCGCTTGAGCGCCGTGCAGTCCTCGCGGTGCACCGAGACGCCCTTGCCGCGCGTGACGAAGCCCCGGATCGGGTCGGGCGGCACCGGCTTGCAGCACTTGGCCAGCTGGGTCATCAGCCGGTCCATGCCGCCCACCACCAGCACGCCTTTTTTGGCGGCTTTGGGCTTTCTCTCGATAGGCTTTTCGAGGACCGGGGTCTCAAAGCCGCGCAACGCCGTGCGCAGCTGGCGCAGGTTCACCTCGTCGCGCGCGACCGCGGCGAACAGCTCTTCCGGCTTCTTGAAGCCGAGGCGATCGGCGAGCGACTCGAGGCTGGCCGGCGAGCCCTCGCGCCTTAGCTCCTTCTCCACCGCCGCCCGGCCGGCAGCGATCGTGTCGGCGAGCGCCTTGGCGTTGAACCATTGGCGGATCTTGGCGCGGGCGCGCGGGCTCTTCACGAAGCCGCGCTCGGCATTCAGCCAGTCGCGCGAAGGCCCGCCGCTCTTGGCCGCGATGATCTCGACCCGCTGCCCGCTCGCGAGCGGCGTGTCTAGGGTGACAATCTGGCCGTCGATGCGCGCTCCCCGGCAGCGATGCCCGAGGTCGCTGTGCAGCGCATAGGCGAAGTCGATCGGCGTCGAGCCGGCCGGTAGGTCGATCACCTTGCCTTGCGGGGTGAGCACGTAGACCGTGTCGTCGAGCCTCGCCTGGCGGGTCTTCTCGCCCCAGTCGGCCACCTCGTCGCGCCAGGCGAGGAGCTCGCGCAGCCAGGCCACTTTCTGCGCGAACACGTCGTCGGCTTTCGCCGGCCTGCCGCCCTCTTTGTAGCGCCAGTGTGCCGCTACGCCGTATTCCGCGTGCCGGTGCATCTCCTCGGTGCGGATCTGCACCTCGACCGTCTTGCCGTCGGGCCCGACGACCGCGGTGTGGAGCGACTGATAGAGGTTGCCCTTCGGCCGCGAGATGTAGTCGTCGAACTCGCGGGGAATCGGCTGCCAGAGGTTGTGCACCACGCCGAGCGCGGTATAGCAATCCTTCACCGTCGGCACGATGACGCGCAGGGCGCGCACGTCGTGCATCTGGGAGAAGTCGAGCCCCTTGGCGCGCATCTTGTTCCAGATGGAGTAGATGTGCTTGGGCCGGCCGTTGATCTCGCCTTTCACGCCCGCGGCCTGGAGCTCGCGCGAGAGCACGTCGATCGCCGCGGCGATGTAGCGCTCGCGTTCGATGCGGCGCTCGTCGAGCATCAGTGCGATGTTCTTGTAGAGCTCGGGCTCGAGGAAACGGAACGAAAGGTCCTCGAGCTCCCACTTGAGCTGGAACACGCCGAGCCGGTTGGCGAGCGCCGAATAGATGTCGAGGCTCTCGCGGGCGTAGGCGGCGCGCTCGGGCCCGGGGTGCTTCGCGAACCAGCGCAGCGTCTGGGTGCGGCTGGCGAGGCGAACGAGCACGACGCGCACGTCCTCCACCATGCCGAGCACCATCTTGCGCAGGATCTCGTTCTGCTCGGCAGCGCTGCTGCGCATCACCACCCGCAGCTGGTAGAGCTTCTCCACGCCCGCGGCGAGCGCCCCGACTTCTTCGCCGAAGCGCGACTTCAGCGTGTCGAGCTCGGCGTATTTCGGCGCGGCAAATAGCACGCCGGCGACCCGCCCCGGCGCATCCATGCCGATCGCCGCGAGGTTGGCTGCCAGGCCGAGCGCATGCTCCCAGGTCGGCTCGCCGGTGGAGAGCGCGTGGCCGGCGTAGAGCGGCTCGGCGAACTGGAGCGCGCTCGCCAGCCGCAGGCGATCGGGCTCGCTCAGTGCCTCGGCGATGGCTTCGAGGGCGCCCTCGCTCGAGAGCGGACGAGCCGGGACGACCCTGAGATTGCTAGAGCGCATGCGCTATTTTACGGTTCATGGGATGGCTCACCGAGTGGCGGCGCAGGCGGGTCCTCGCGCGGCATTCGATCGACGAGGCGCTCTGGCGCAAGGCGACGCGCGGACTGGGCTTTCTCCCGCGTACCGTGAAGCTTCGCCAATTGGCATTGCTGTTTCTCGCGGAAAAGCAGTTCGTCGGTGCCCACGGCCTGGCATTGACCGACGAGATGCGCGTCTCGATCGCGGCGCAGGCTTGCCTGCCGATCCTCGAGCTGGGGCTCGACTGGTATTCGGGGTGGACCGGCATCGTCGTCTACCCGGGCGACTTCCGTGTGCGCCGCGAGACGGTAGACGAGGCGGGCGTAGTGCACGAGTGGGACGATGCT
Organism: Burkholderiales bacterium; assembly: GCA_035639215.1. Lineage (GTDB taxonomy): Bacteria > Pseudomonadota > Gammaproteobacteria > Burkholderiales > SG8-39 > SCGC-AG-212-J23. The sequence goes on along the minus strand of DASQYN010000464.1, from coordinate 12,768 downwards.
CTTGCCGGCGAGGCGATGCCGGGCGGGCCGGTCGTGCTTTCCTGGGACGCCACGGCGCACGACCCCTACATGAACGTGGTGATCCATGAGTTCGCCCACAAGCTGGACATGCGGAACGGCGAGGCGGACGGCATGCCGCCGCTGCACGCCGGGATGGATCGCCGAGCCTGGCGCGAGGCGCTCGAGCAGGCCTACGAAGGCTTTTGCGACGCGGTGGAGCGCGGCAGGAACACCTGGCTCGATCCCTACGCCGCCGAGCACATCTCGGAATTCTTCGCCGTGATTACCGAGGCGTTCTTCGAGGACGGCCGCGAGACGCGCCGGCGCTATCCGGACCTGTACGAGCAGCTGAAGCGCTTCTACCGCCAGGACCCCGCCGCGCCATAATGAAAGGGCCATGACCGCAGCCGACCTTCCGAAGCTCCCCAAGACCGCCGACCGTGCCGCGCGCGAGAAGTACCTGCGCGAGCACGTCGCGGCGATCTACGATTACCTGACCGACGGCCGCCGCGGCTTCGTGCGCGCGGACGAGCTTTGCCGCCGCGCCGCCGAGGCTTTCCCCGGCCTCGTTCCCTCGCGCGAGGAGCTCGAAGCCGAAGCGCCGCTGCTACAGCGCGACAAGCGCGGCGTCGAGGTCGAGCAGGGCCTTTTCCTCTCCCACGTGCTCGCCGACCCGGCGGCCGGCGAGCACCTTTGTCACGCCATGCTGCTGCCGCTTGCCGGCAGCGAAGCGCGGCTTGCCGAGTACGAGGCGCGCGGCGAGCTCGACCTGGGCGGCGCGCGCGTTCACCGCGAAGGCAGAGCGTCGGTCGTCACGATGAACAACCCGCGCTTCCTCAACGCCGAGGACGAATCGACGCTCGGGCCGCTCGAGACGGCGATCGACCTGGCGCTGCTCGACTCGAAGAGCGAGATCTGCGTGTTGCGCGGGGCAGCCGTGACTCACTCGAAACATAGCGGCAAACGACTTTTCGGCGCGGGCATAAACCTGACGCATCTCTATCACGGCCGCATCCGCTACCTCTGGTTCATCCTGCGCGACATGGGGCTGGTCAACAAGCTCTATCGCGGCGTCGCCTATCCGCACGTTTCTCCAGAGGTCGACGGGCGCGAGAAGCCCTGGATCGCGGCGCTGGAAGGCTTCGCCATCGGCGGGCACTGCCAGATCCTCCTCGCGGTCGATCACGTGATCGCGGCCGCCGACGCTTACATGACGCTGCCCGCGCGCAAGGAAGGCATCATTCCCGGGGCGGCCAACCTGCGCATGCCGCGCTTCGTCGGCGACCGCATCGCCCGCCAGGCGGTGATGAACGACCTGCGCCTGGACTGCGCGAGCCCGGAAGGGCGCATGATCTGCAGCGAGATCGTGCCGCCCGGGGAGATGGATTCCGCGATTCGCGATACGGTCGAGCGCCTCACCGGCTCGGGGGTGGTAAGCGCGGCCGGCAACCGGCGCGCCTTCCGCATCGCGCAGGAGCCGCTCGACACGTTCCGCCGCTACCTGTCGGTCTACGCGCGCGAGCAGGCGCACTGCCACTTCAGCCCGCAGCTCATCGCCAACCTGGAAAGGAACTGGAATGCCGCGCAACGACGCGCCTGAGAAGATCCTCGTGCTGCACGGCCCGAACCTGAATCTCTTCGGGCGCCGCGAGCCGCACATCTACGGCACGATGACCCTCGAGCAGATCAACGAGCGGCTGCGCGCGCTCGCCGCGGAGATCCGGGTCGAGCTGGCGATCGTCCAGTCGAACCACGAAGGCGTGCTCGTCGACACGCTGCAGAAGCACATGGACGAGGCGAGCGGCGCGATCCTCAACCCGGCGGGTCTCACCCAGTACAGCGTCTCGCTGCACGACTGCATCAAGGCGATGCCCTTTCCCGTGATCGAGGTGCATCTCTCCAACCTCGCGACGCGCGAGGAATGGCGCCATTTCTCGATCATCGCCTCGGCGGCGAAGGGCACCGTCGCGGGCCTCGGCTGGCGCTCCTACACCGCCGCGCTGCGCACGCTGGTGGAAATCGTCCGCGAGGCGAAGAAATAGCCTCCTGCCTCGTCGTCGTCGACCTGCAGAACGACTTCATGCCCGGCGGCGCGCTCGCGGTGCCGAAGGGCGACGCGGTCGTGCCGCTCGTCAATCGCATCGCCGAGCGCTTTACGAACGTCGTGCTGACGCAGGACTGGCACCCGCGCGACCATGTCTCCTTCGCCACGGCGCATCCGGAACGCAAGCCCTTCGAGACGATTCGGCTTCCCTATGGCGAGCAGGTGCTCTGGCCGCCGCACTGCGTGCAGGGCACCGCCGGCGCCGCGTTTCATGAAGACCTGCGAGTCGATAGAGCCCAGCTGATCCTCCGCAAGGGCCACCATCGCGACATCGACAGCTATTCCGCCTTCCTCGAGGCCGATCGGCAGACCGCCACCGGCCTGGCCGGCTACCTCCGGGAAAGAAAGATCGACACGCTCTTCGTCTGCGGCCTTGCCACCGACTTCTGCGTCGCGTGGACCGCGCTCGACGCGCGCGCGGCCGGATTCGAAGCGAGCGTGATCGAGGATGCCTCACGCGCCATCGATCTCCACGGCTCCTGCGCCAGGGCGTGGGACGACATGAACAAAGCCGGCGTGCGCCGCATTCAGGCGAAGGACGTCTGAGCGCGCAATTGCGACCCTGACCCCGAATTCTCGAAGCGCCGGCTGTAGCGCGAGATGGCGAAGCAGAAGACGAAGTAGACGAGCGCGGCGAAGAGATACGCCTCGACGCCGAAGCCGCTCCACGCGGGCTCGGTCAGCCCGAGCTTGATGGTCGAGAGCAGGTCGAACAACCCGATCACCAGCACGAGCGACGTATCTTTGAAGAAACCGATGAAGGTGTTGACGAGCGCCGGCACCGCGATGCGCAGCGCCTGCGGCAGGACAATGAAGCGCATCTGCGCCCAGTATCCCAATCCTATTGCCGAAGAAGCTTCGTACTGGCCCTGCGGAATCGCCTGCAGCCCGCCGCGCACCACTTCGGCGAGGTAGGCGGCGGCGAAGAGAACCAGCGCGATCTGCGCGCGCAGCAGCTTGTCGATCGACAGCCCCTCGGGCAGGAAGAGCGGCAGCATCACCGAGGCCATGAAGAGCAGCGAGATCAGCGGCACGCCGCGCACCAGCTCGATATAGGCGATGCAGATGGCGCGGATCGCCGGGAGCTCGGACCGCCGCCCGAGCGCGAGCAGGATGGAGAGCGGAAATGCCAGCGCGAGGCCGAAGGTGGTGAGGAGCAGCGTGAGAATGAGTCCGCCCCAGCGCTCGTTCTCGACGTAGGGCAGGCCGGGCACGCCGCCCCGCATGAGCAGCCCGATCGCGCACAGGCCGGCGAGCCATAGGATGGCGAGCCCTGGCTTCCAGGCGAAGCGAAATGCGCTCAGGACCCACAGCACGAGCAACAGCGCCGTGGCGATGGCGGCGCGCCATTGCTGATCGTAAGGATAGGTGCCGAAGAGAATAAAGCGGTATTTCTCGATGATGAATCCCCAGCAGGCGCCGTGCGCCGCCCGGCAGGCGGCGGGGTCCGGGCGCCATACCGCGTCGATGAACGCCCACTTCGCCAAAGGCACGGCTGCGGCGATCAGGCCCAGCAGAACCAGCAGGCCGAAGAAGCGCTTCATCGCCGCACCACGCGCGCGTTGTACCAGTTCATGAGCGCCGAGATCGACAGGCTGATCGTCAGGTAGACCGCCATGATGATCGCCACGCCCTCGATCGCCTGGCCGGTCTGGTTCATGGTGGTGTTGGCGATCGACACGAGGTCGGGATAACCGATGGCGACGGCGAGCGAGCTGTTCTTCGTCAGGTTGAGGTACTGGCTCGCGAGCGGCGGCACGATCACGCGCAGTGCCTGCGGCGCGATGACGAAGCGCATCTGCAACCCGTCAGTCATTCCCAGTGCAGCAGAAGCGTCGTACTGGCCGCGCGGCACGGCGAGGATGCCGGCGCGCACGATCTCGGCGATGAACGCGGCGGTGTAGATGACGAGCCCGACGAGCAGCGCGCCGAACTCGGGGCTGATCGCGATGCCGCCGGAAAAGTTGAAGCCCTGCAGCGCCGGCACCCCGGACAAGCTCGGCAGGAAGATGCCGCGGTTGGAGAGGAAGACGTGCGGCAGCGGCTCGAGCGCCTGGCGCGGCGCGGGAAGCGCGTCGGTGATGAGCGCGTACCAGAAGAAGAGCTGCACGAGCAGCGGCACGTTGCGCACCAGCTCCACATACGCGCCGCTCACCCGGCGCACCAGGCGATCGGTCGAAATCCGCATCAGCCCGACGGCGGCGCCGAGCACGCTCGCCGCGACGATGCCGATCGCCGAGACGGCGAGCGTGTTCACCGCGCCAACCGCCAGGGCGCGCAGGTAGCTCTGCCCCGGCTCGTAGCGCAGGAAGAAGGACTCGCCGATCGCGAAGCCGGCTTCGCGCCGCAGGAAGGCGAAGCCGCTCGCGATGTGCCGGGTCTCGAGGTTGGCGGCAGTGTTCGATATGAGAAACCACGCCCCGGCGGCGAGCGCCGCGAGGGCCGCCGCCTGATAGGCTACGCGCCTCGCCTTTTTCGAACCGAGCGCCATGACCGCCCGCAAGCTTACCCGCCAGGATCTTCGCGAAGCCGCCGAGAAGTACAAGAACTGGGGGAAATGGGGGCCGAAGGACGAGATCGGCACGCTCAACTACACGCAGGCCGAGGACATCGTCGCCGCCGCGCGCCTGGTGCGCAAGGGCAAGGTGATCTCGCTCGCGCTCAACTTCGATCACACCGGGCCGCAGGGCGCGAAGAGCAAGTACCCGGCGATGGGGCGCACCAATCCCATCCACACCATGCTGCGCACCGGCACCGACGCCTACTCGGGGGTGCTCGACCACCGCGGCATCCGCGCCGCCGACGACATGGTGACGATGCCGCTGCAGTGCGGCACCCAGTGGGACGGGCTCGGCCATGTGTTCTACGAGAACTCCATGTGGAACGGCTACGACTGCCGCGAGGTGACCTCCGCCGGCGCGCAGAAGTGCGGCATCGAGAAGACGAAGAACCGCATGGTGGGGCGCGGCGTCTTCCTCGACGTGCCGCGCGCGCTCGGCAAGGACTTCCTGGAAGACGGGTACGGCATCACCTGCGCCGACCTGGACAGGACGGCCGAGAAACAGCGCGTGAAAGTGAAGCGCGGCGACTTCGTCATCGTGCGCACCGGGCAGATGGAGCAGAAGCTGAAGGTCGGAAGCTGGGATGGCTATCCCGGCGGCGACGCGCCGGGCTTCGCCTTCGAGACGCTGGAGTGGATCCGGCGCACCGAGCTCGCCGGGCTCGCCTCGGATACCTGGGGTTGCGAGGTGCGGCCGAACGAGAGCGAGCCCGGCATCAACCAGCCCTGGCACTGGATCACCATCCCGATCATGGGCATGACCATGGGCGAGATCTTCTACGTCAAGGATCTCGCCGAGGATTGCGCCGCCGACGGCATCTACGAGTTCCTTTTCGTCGCGCCCGCGATTCCCATCACCGGCGCGGTCGGCTCGCCGACCAACCCGCTCGCCATCAAATGAGCAGGATGACCGGCGCCCAGTGCCTCGCCGACATGCTCGCCGGCTACGAGGTCTCGCACGTCTTCATGGTGCCGGCGGTGCTTCGCCGTACCTTCGCCGAGATGGAGCGCCGCACTGCCATCGCGCGGATCCATTGCCACGGCGAAAAGGCCGCGGCTTACATGGCGGACGGGTATGCGCGCGCGTCCGGCAAGCCTGGGATATGCATGGCGCAGGTCGTGGGCGCGCTCAACCTCGCCGCCGGCCTGCGCGACGCCTACCTCGCCCACTCGCCGGTGATCGCCATGACGGGAGGCCGCGACCCGAAGACCAAGTTCCGCAAGGTCTACCAGGAGATCGACGACGTGCCGGCGTTCGAGCCGGTGACGAAGTGGAACGCGACCGTCGACGCGGTCGAGCGCTTTCCCGACATGGTGCGCCAGGCGTTCCGCGTCGCGACGACCGGCGCCCCCGGACCGGTGCATCTCCAATTCCGCGGCAACGAAGGGCAGCTCGACCAGGAAGAAGCGGAGATCCAGCCGCTCGTGGAGCCGCAGTTCGCGCGCGTGCCGCCGTATCGCCTGCCGCCGGACCCGAAGGACCTGGGAAATTTGCTGGAAATACTTCAAAGAGCGGAGAAGCCGGTGATCGTCGCCGGCGGCGGCGCGCGCTGGTCGGGTGCCGGCCCCGAGCTCGTGCAGCTCGCCGAAGCGCTCGCCATTCCGGTCGCCACCTCGCTCAACGGCAAGGACTGCATCCCGGCAACGCACCCGCTCTCGGTCGGCGTGGTCGGCAGCTATTCGCGCGAGAGCGCAAACCGGGTGGTCGCCGCCGCCGACCTCGTCTGCTTCGTCGGCACCTCGGCCGGCGGCATGACGACCCACGTCTGGGCGGTGCCGAAGATCGGCGTCGCGGCCCTGCAGATCGACATCGCCCCCGAGACGCTCGGGCGCAACTATCCGCTCGCGGCGGGCGTGCTCGGCGATGCGAAGACCTGTCTTTCGCTCATGCTGAAATCCGCCGACCGCGCCAGCGCGGCCCGGCGGAAAGGATGGCTGGAGCGAGTGCGAGGCATTGGCGCGGAGTGGCGGGAAAAGTATCGCCCGATGCTCGAGTCGGACGCGACGCCGATGCGGCCCGAGCGCATCTGCGCCGAGCTCTCGAAGCAGGTGCCGGACGACGCCATCGTGCTCTCCGACACCGGCCACGCCGGCATGTGGATGGGCGGCATGTTCGACCTGCGCGATGCGCGGCAGAGCTTCCTGAGAAGCGCCGGCCATCTCGGCTGGGCGTTCCCTGCCGGGCTGGGCGCGAAATGCGCGGCGCCGAAGCGCCCGGTGGTCACTTTCACCGGCGACGCGGGCCTCTGGTACCACATCGGCGAGCTGGAGACCGCCGTGCGCTGGAACATCGCCGCGGTGACGGTCGTCAACAACAACGCGAGCGGCAACCAGTCGAAGCGCGGCTTCGACCGCGCCTACGGCGGCGAGCAGACCCCGAAAGCGCGCGAGCTCTGGACGTATCGCATGGTCGACCTCGCTCGCGTCGCGACCGACATCGGCGCGCTCGGCCTGCGCGTGGAGCGGCCCGCCGATTTTGCAGGCGCTCTCAAGGAAGCATTGCAGAGCCAGCGGCCGGCGCTGATCGACGTCGTCACGGACATCGACGCCATCGCCCCGCTCGCGGTATCTTCATGAGACAGGAGGAATCGTGATGCGCAAGGTCGTCGTCGCCCTCGCCGCGCTCGTCGCTTCGTCGCTCGCCGCCGCGCAGGACTATCCGAACAAGCCGCTGCACCTGCTGGTGGCGTTCCCGCCCGGCGGGCCGGTCGACATCATCGCGCGCCTGGTCGGGCCGAAGATCGGCGAAGCGCTCGGCCAGCCGGTCGTCGTCGAGAACAAGGTCGGCGCGAGCGGCAACGTCGCGACGCAGGAAGTGGCGAAGTCCTCTCCGGACGGCTACACGCTGCTCGCGCACTCCTCGGCCTACGCGGTGAACCCCAGCCTTTTTCCCAACGCGGGCTACGACCCGGCGAAGGATCTGCTGCCCATCGCGGTGGTGGCGCAGCAGGCGAACATCATCCTCGTCAACGGCGCGTTCCCGGCGAAGACGCTGGAAGAGCTCAAGCAGGCGATGCAGAAAGGCAAGCTCGCCTTCGCCTCGCCCGGCACCGGCACGACGCCGCATCTCACCGCCGAGAACCTTTTCCACGTGCACTGGAAGACCGATGCGACCCATGTGCCCTTCAAGGGCGCAGGACCGGCGGTGACCGGCGTGCTGTCCGGCCAGCCGCCGATCGGCTGCATGGCCGGCTCCGGGCCGATGTCGAACATCAAGTCGGGAAAGCTGCGCGCGCTCGCCGTCTCCTCGGCGCAGCGCTTGCCGCAGCTTCCGGAAGTGCCGACGCTCGACGAGCTCGGCTATCCCGGAATGGAGGACTACACCTGGGTCGGGATCTTCGTGCCCGCCACCACGCCGCCCCAGATCGCGGAGAAGCTGAACGCTGCAGTGCTGAAGGCGGTGCACAGCGACGACCTGAAAAAGCGCCTCGATGCGCTCGCCTTCGAGGTCACCGCCGCGCCGCTCGACAAGACGCAGCAATACCTGCGCAGCGAAGTCGTCAAGTGGGCGAAGGTGGTCCGGGAGACCGGCGCGAAGGTGGATTAGCGCAGGAACCGGTCGAACAGCATCCTCGCCACCACGAAGACGAGGAAGCCGACCAGGAACTCGGGAATCCAGGCAGCGGCATGGCTGCCGACATGCAGGCTGTCGCGCAGAAACACACCGCCCGATTCGCTCAGCTCGAGCCAGCTCATCTGCCCGACCGGCAGCGGATGTGCCAGCGCGCGAAACGGCGGGCTGACGAAGAGCAGGCCGCCGAAAAGGCCGTTCAGCAGGCGCGGCAGCCAGACGCCGCGCCGGCGCGACGGGATCGAGAGCACGAGGCTAAGAATCATCAGCGCCAGGGCCAGTGCCATGGCCATGACGAGCGGCAGGAGGTGCAGCCAGAAGAAGGCCTGCGCCTTCATCCGCCGCCTCCCCGGCTTTGTCGTGCTTCGCCGGATTCGGGCGATAGAGCGCCTGCCGGCGCACGATCCAGGCGAGCAGCGCCGCGCTGTACCAGAGCGGCGAAAGACCGAAGGCGAAGATGACGAACGACGTCGCGGCGAAGATGCCGATCGCGTTCAGCCACAGCCGCCCGTCCCGCATCCGGCCAAGCTAGCGAAACCCGCGTTGACCTGCCACCGCCGCGCGCCCTCACGAGTGTCGCCGGCCGGAGACAGAAGCCCCGGTTATCCACATTCCGGCGTGACGCATTGCCTCAGCGTATCGGCGGCGCATACATGAGGCCGCCCCGGTTCCAGAGGCGGTTGAGCCCGCGCTCGAAGCCGAGGGGCTTCAGGTTGGTGTCGAAGCTCTCGCCGTAGTTGCCCACCTGCCTGACGATGTTGTAGGCCCACTTGTTGTCGAGCGAGAGCATCTTCCCGATATCGCCGCTCGCGCCGACGAAGCGCTGGATGGCAGGGCTGCCGCTGCTCGCCTGGGCGTCCACGTTCTTCGCGGTGAGCCCGAGCTCCTCCGCATCGATCATGGCGAATAGCGACCACTTGACGATGTCGAACCACCGGTCGTCGCCATGCCGCACCGCCGGCCCGAGCGGCTCCTTGGAGATGATCTCGGGAAGGATGACCTGCTCGGCCGGGTTCGGCGCGCGCGAGGCGCGCAGCGCGACCAGGCCCGACTGGTCGGTGGTGTAGGCGTCGCAGCGCCCGGCGAAGTAGGCGCTCAGCACTTCCTCCAGCTTCTCGATGACCACCGGCCTGAAGCTCATGTGGTTGGCGCGGAAATAGTCGGCGAGGTTGAGCTCGTTGGTCGTGCCGGGCTGGACGCAGATCGTCGCCCCGTTCAGCTCCTTCGCGCTCTTCACGCCGAGCTTCTTCGGCACCATGAAGCCCTGGCCGTCGTAGTAGTTCACGCCGACGAAGTTGAGGCCGAGGCTGGTATCGCGGGTGATCGTCCAAGTGGTGTTGCGCGCCAGGATGTCGACCTCGCCTGACTGCAGCGCGGTAAAACGCTGCTGCGAGGTGAGCGGCGTGTAGCGCACCTTGCCGGCATCGCCGAAGACCGCCGCGGCGACCGCGCGGCAGACGTCCACGTCGATGCCATGCCAGACGCCCTTCGAGTCGGGCTGGGCGAAGCCGGCGAGGCCGGTGTTCACCCCGCACTGCACGAAGCCGCGCGAGCGCACCGCGTCCAAGGTGGATTGCGCGAGCGCCACCTGGGCGACGAGCAGCAGGGCGAGGGCGAGGAGCCGGTTCAGGATGGCTCTCCCTGCACCAAGAAATCGCGCACCAGCGCGATCTGATCCGGATGCATCAGGGTCGGCGCATGGCCGACGCCGCCGATCTCGGCGACCTGCGCCTTCGGCCCGCGCTTCGCCATGCGAGCCGTCGTCTCGCGGCCGAGCAGGTCGGAGAGCTCGCCGCGCAGCACGAGCGTCGGGCAACGGATCGCGTCGTAGATCGGCCAGAGCTCGAGGTCGCCCTCCTCCGGCATGCTGGCGCGGAACGCCGCCGCGAGGCGCGCATCGTAGTGCGGCTGCCAGCTGCCGTCGGCAGCTTGGCGCACCCAGCGCTCGGTGAGCGTGCGCCATTGCGCATCGCTGTGCGGGCCGAACGACGCGGAGATGCTGCGTACATACTCTTCGGCTTTCTCGAGCGTGGGCAGGTTGGGCACGACGCCGACATAAGCCGCGATCCGCTGCAGCGAGGCGCGCGAGATCACCGGGCCGGCGTCGTTCAGCACGAGCCTGCGGATCGGATTGCCCGGCTGCGCAGCGAGCGCCATCCCCACCAGCCCGCCGAGCGAGGTGCCGACCCAGCTCAGCGCTTCGCAATCGAGACGCGCGATCAGCGTCACCATGTCGGCGACGTACTGCGGGACGGCATAGAGCATCGGGTCGGCGAGCCGGTCGGAGTCGCCGCGCCCCGCGAGGTCCGGGCAGACCACGCGGAAGCGGCCGCACAGCGCGCGCGCGAGCTCGTCGAAGTCCCGCCCCGAGCGGGTCAACCCGTGCACGCAGACGAGGATGTTGCGGTTGCGCGGATCGCCCCATTCGACGTACGCCATGCGGTGCAGGCCTTTCGGCGAGGCGCACAGCACCGAGCGGCGCCTCAGCTCTGCTTCAGCCATTGTCTTTGCAGTGCTTCGCGCAGCGGTGCGGCGCCTGCATCGAGGCTGGAGAAGCGCAGCGCGTGCCGGCGCAGCCAGGCGAGCCTTTCCGATCTCACGTTCGCCCCGCGCACCGGCATGCCGTACTGCGCGTAGCGGGAGCGCTCGGCCGGCGCTTCCTCCTCGTCGTACCAAAGCCATTCGTCGACCAGGCGGAAGGCGATCGCCTCGAGCGCCTCGTCGGCCTGCTCGGGCGCGATCAGCTCGAGCGCCTCACGGTAGCGGAAGAAGCTGTGGCGATCGCTCGTCGCCGCGTAGCCCAGCCACCCGCCGTCGCGCCGCTCGCAGACGAGAGCGAGCAGAAGACGTCCGTCCTCTTCGAGCTCCAGCGCAACGCCGGGAGTCGCCGGCGGCTCTTCTTCCTTCACCAGCCGGCCGGCCTCGATCAGCGCGCGGCCGCGCACGCCGTCGTGGTCCCAGCGCGCCTCGATGCGAAGCTCCGGGAACTCGCCCGACGCCTCCACGAAGGCGGGAAAGGGAATGCCGTGCCGGGGCGCGAAGCGGTACTCGAGCGCGCCCGGCTCGTGATGCTCGGTGTAGTCCTCGGCGTCCGGGTCGCGCACCATGAGCCAGCGCAGGCGCTCGAGGAAATCCGCGAGCCGCCCGGCGCCGCTCACGCGCACGACCGCGGTGAACATCACGCCTCGTACTTGAAGGAAAGCGAGAGGCGCGCGCGGAACTGCACGACCTTGCCGTCCTCGACCTTCACGTCGAGCTTCTCGATTTCCGCGATGCGCAGGTCGCGCAGCGTCCCGGCGGCGGCCTTCACCGCGTTCCTCGCCGCGTCCTCCCAGGAGTTGGGGCTCGTGCCGATCACTTGGGTGACACGGTAGACAGCCGCTTCGCTCTTGCTTGCCATGACCGTTCCTCCTCTGGAACGAGGGACGTCCCCTCGCCGGAGGATTGTAGCCAATACCTCTGCCGGGTTCGGCGCTCGCCGGCGAGCGAAATCTCCTCTCCCAGCGTCAGCCGGACGGCGCCGTCGAGGTCGGTGCGCAGGATCGCGGCGCTCGCGGCGCGATAGCGCTCGAGGACCTGCGGATGCGGATGGCCGAAGCGGCTGCGGTAGCCAACCGGGATGATCGCCCAGCGCGGCGATACCGCGGCGAGGAATTCCGGCGACGAGGAAGTGCGGCTGCCGTGGTGCGGGACGACGAGCACGTCGCTCGTCACCGCCGTGCTTCTCGCGAGCTCGGCTTCGGCGCCCCGCTCGATGTCGCCGGTGAGGAGCACGGCGTGCCCGCCCGCGGCGATGCGCAGCACGCAGCTTGCGTCGTTTCGCCGCAACGCCCGGGCGGCCGGGTCCGGGTGGAGGAACTCGAAGCGAACGCCGTCCCATTCCCACCGCTCGCCGCGGGCGCAGCGGCGCGACGGCGCGAGGGCCTGCAGCGGATGCGCGGCAGGCAGCGACGAGGCGAGCGAGCGCACCTCGAAGCTCTCGAGCACGCTCAGGGCGCCGCCGAGATGATCGTTGTCCTCGTGCGACAGGACGAGCAGATCGATCGCCGACACGCCGTCGCCGCGCAGCGCCGGCACGACGACGCGCGAGCCGCTGTCGGATTCGGCGCCGAACGCGGGTCCGGCGTCGAAGAGAAGCGTGTGCGTCGAGGTGCGCGCGAGCACCGAGAGGCCCTGCCCGACATCGAAGGCGGTGATCCACGCCTCGCCGGACGGCGGCGCCGCCGGCACGGAAAGGAACGCCGGCGCGAGCAGGGCGAGCCCGCCGGCCCGCCACGGGACGCCGCGCGGGGCGAGCAGCCATGCCGCGCCGGCCACGGCGCAGAGCACCGCCCACAAAGGCGGCGTGTGCTGCTGCCAGAGGGCCGCGGGAAGCGCCGCACACCATTCGAGGAACACCAGCAGCCACTGCACCAGCCACGCGGCGAGATGCAGCAGCGCATCCACCGGCAAGAGCGCCGCGAGCAGGGCAAGCGGCGTGATCACCACCGAGACCAGCGGAATGGCGAGCGCATTGGCGATCGGCCCGGCCAG
>DASQYN010000463.1:0-3616 GCA_035639215.1 Burkholderiales bacterium | reverse complement strand
GCGGCGGGTGCGCTCCTCACACCGCAGCCGTCGTATGCCCAGTCGCGCGATGTGGAAAGGCAGCCGGGCAAGCTGACGATCGGCTATCGCCCCGATGCACGGCCGTTCTCGTACGAGCAGCTCGGCAAGCCCACCGGCTTCGCCGTCGAGGTCTGCGAGAAGGTGGCGCAGCAGCTCAAAGCCGACGCGACCTGGGTTCCCGTGCGCGCCGATGAAGCGCTCGCATTTCTCAAGGAACGAAAAGTCGACCTCCTCTGCGGCGAGACGGAGACGCTGTCGGCGCGCAAGGAGGCTTCCTTCTCGCTGCCGCTCTTCCTGAACGGGGTCGGCGCCCTGCTTCGCACGGATGCACCCAACGGCCTCAGCCAGGCGCTGTCGGAGAAGCCGATGATCACCGGGCCGCTCTGGCGCGGCACACCGACGCAGAGCCTGCTCGTGGCGCAGACCTTCGCCGTGGTCGCCGGCTCGCCGAGCGAAAAAGTCCTCGTCTCGCGCCTCGAGACCTTCCAGCTTACCGCGCGCGTACTGCCGGTCAAGGATTACGCCGAAGGGCTCCAGGCGGTGCGCGATCGCAAGGCGAATGTGTTCTTCGCCGAGCGCTCGATCCTGCTCGACGCGGCGATGCGCACCGGGGGCGGCGACCTGAAGGTGCTCGACCGGCGATTCACCGTCGCGCCGCTCGCCATCGCGATGAAGCGCGGCGACGAGGACCTGCGCCTCGCGGTCGACGCGGCGCTGAGCCGGCTCTACCCGTCGCCGCAGTTCCGCGACCTCTACGGCAAGTGGTTCGGTACGCCCGACGAGGTGGCGGCCGTATTCTTCCGCTCCGTCGCGCTGCCCGAATAGGAGATGACGATGCGCGAATTCGGCGTCCACAGCGAGGTCGGCAAGCTGCGCACCGTGCTGGTATGCCGTCCGGGCCTCGCGCACCACCGCCTCACCCCCGGCAACGCGGCCGACCTGCTCTTCGACGACGTGCTGTGGGTCACCGAGGCGCAGAAGGATCATCACGACTTCGTTATCAAGATGCGCGAGCGGGGCGTGGAGGTGCTCGACCTGCACGAGCTGCTTGCCGAGACGCTGAAGGACAAGGCGGCGCGCGCGTGGGTGCTCGAGCGGCGCATCACCGTCAACGACGTCGGACTCGGGGCGCCGCGCTACCTGCGGCCGTGGCTGGACGAGCTGCCGCCGGCGAAGCTCGCCGAGCACCTGATCGGCGGCATCGCGGTGCTCGACGTGCCGAAGAACGAATGGTCGGCGATGCTCGGCGAGGCGCTAGGCGCCACCGAGTTCCTCGTGCCGCCGATTCCCAACACCCTCTTCCAGCGCGACCCCTCGTGCTGGATCTACAACGGCGTCACCTGCAACGCCATGTACTGGCCGGCGCGCAAACCCGAGACGCTGCTGCAGCGCGCGATCTACAAGTTCCATCCCCGTTTCAAGGCGGGCGACTTCCGCATCTGGTGGGGCGACACTGACGAGCCGACCGGCGCCTCGTGCATCGAGGGCGGCGACGTCATGCCGATCGGCAAGGGCGTGGTGCTGGTCGGCATGGGCGAGCGCACGACGCGGCAGGCGGTATTCCAGGTGGCCGAGGTGCTGTTCCGGCAGAACGCCGCGACGCGCGTCATCGGCTGCCTGATGCCGAAGAGCCGCGCCGCCATGCACCTCGACACGGTGTTCACCTTCTGCGACCGCGATCTCTGCACCGCCTTCCGCGAGGTCGCCGACCAGGTGCGCTGCTACAGCGCGCGGCCCGACGGCAAGGGCGGCGTCGACGTGCGCCCGGAGAAGGGGCACCTCTTCGATGTGGTGAAGGAGGCGCTCGGCCTGAAGACGCTGCGCGTGGTCGAGACCGGCGGCAACGCCTGGCAGGCGCAACGCGAGCAGTGGGACGACGGCAACAACGTCGTCGCCCTCGAGCCGGGCGTGGTGGTCGCCTACGACCGCAACACCTACACCAACACGCTGCTGCGCAAGGCCGGGGTGGAAGTGATCACGGTGCGCGGCGCCGAGCTCGGCCGCGGCCGCGGCGGCGGCCACTGCATGACCTGCCCGATCTCGCGCGACCCGGCCTACTGAAAAGGAACGAACCATGAGCTTCAATCTGCGCAACCGCTCGCTGCTGACCGTCCAGGACATGACCCAACGCGAGTTCCGCTACCTGCTCGACCTCGCCCGGGACCTCAAGCGCGCGAAGTACGCGCGCAGCGAGCAGAAGGCGCTCGAGGGCAAGGAGATCTGCCTGATCTTCGAGAAGACCTCGACGCGCACGCGCTGCGCCTTCGAGGTCGCCTGCTACGACCAGGGCGCGAACGTCACCTACCTCGATCCGGCCGGCTCGCAGATCGGCCACAAGGAGTCGTTCAAGGACACGGCGCGGGTGCTCGGCCGCATGTACGACGCGATCGAGTACCGCGGCGCCAGCCAGACGGGCGTCGAGACGCTCGCCAAGTACGCCGGGGTGCCGGTGTTCAACGGCCTCACCGACGAGTACCACCCGACGCAGATGCTCGCCGACGTGATGACCATGCGCGAGCACAGCGACAAGCCGGTGCAGGACATCAAGTACGCGTTCCTCGGCGACACGCGCAACAACATGGGCCACTCCCTGATGATCGTCGGCTGCCTGATGGGCATGGACGTGCGCCTGTGCGGGCCGAAGAAGCTCTGGCCGGCCGACGAGTTCGTCGAGATCGCGCGCAAGCTCGAGCGCCAGTACGGCGGCAAGCTCACCATTACCGACGACCCGAAGGCGGCGGTGAAGGGCGTCGACTACATCCACACCGACGTGTGGGTGTCGATGGGCGAGCCGAAGGAAGTGTGGAAGGAGCGCATCGCGCTGCTCTTGCCCTACCAGGTCAACAGCGAGCTGATGCGCGCGAGCGGCAATCCCCACGTGCGCTTCATGCACTGCCTGCCCGCCTTCCACGACACCGAGACCACGCTCGGCAAGCAGATCGCCGAGGCGCACGGCATCAAGAACGGCCTGGAAGTGACCAACGACGTCTTCGAGTCCGAGGCGAACCTCGCGTTCGAGCAGGCCGAGAACCGGATGCACACGATCAAGGCGATCCTGGTGGCGACACTCGGCGATTGACGGTTCTTGAAGAGATCCCTTCATCGTCGTCCCCGCGCAGGCGGGGACCCCGTTTCGAAAGCAAATTCGAAAGCACATTGGGTCCCCGCCTACGCGGGGACGACAGCATGAGCGGCAGCAACGGCAAGAGCCTCGGACTCGTCGCCTGCACCGCGGTGGTGGTGGGCAACACCATCGGCTCCGGCTTCTACGTCTCCCCCGCGGCGGTCGCGCCCTACGGGGTGCTCGCGCTCGTGATGTGGATTGTGATGGGCGTGGGCGCGATCTGCCTCGGCCTCGCCTTCGCCCGGCTCGCCGCCATCGCCCCGGCGACCGGCGGCCCGTACGCGTACACACGCCTCGCCTACGGCGACTTCGCCGGATTCATCGTCGGCTGGGTGTACTGGATCTCGATCTGGGCGTCGCTGCCGGCGATTGCCGTGGCGTTCGCCGGCTCGCTCGTGAAGCTGTTGCCCGGCCTCCACGGCAGCCGCCCGATTGCCGTGGTGCTGACGCTGGGCGCGATCTGGCTGGTCG
>DASQYN010000462.1:0-5239 GCA_035639215.1 Burkholderiales bacterium | reverse complement strand
GCCACGTCGCGACCGAAGCCGGCAGCGCCGCGTCGTCGACCGCCATCCGGGCGCTGATCAAGCAGCTGGTGGCCGCCGAGGACGCCAAGGCGCCGCTTTCCGACGCCCGCATCTCGCAGATCCTCGGCGAGCAGGGGATCGTCGTGGCGCGGCGCACGATTGCCAAATATCGCGAGTCCCTGCAAATTCCCGCCGTCAACCAGCGAAAGGCGCTCTGACCGATGAATTTGAACGTGAGTGGGCATCACCTCGAAGTCACTCCGGCCATCCGCGACTATGTGCGCGCGAAGATCGAGCGCGTGACGCGGCATTTCGACCATGTGATCGACGCGCACGTTATCCTCACGGTCGACAAGCTGCGGCAGAAAGCCGAGGTGACGCTCCACGTGCGCGGCAAGGACCTGCACTGCGAATGCGAGCAGGAGGACCTCTACGCGGCGATCGACCTGCTCGCCGACAAGCTCGACCGGCAGGTGCTGCGGTATAAGGACAAGCGTTACGAGAAACGGATTTGACTGGCCTTGCGTGAGAATCGAACCCCCCATTCGCCTCATCTATCAATGAGGGCTCATGACCCCCTTGTCGGGGGGTGGGCCAAGGAGGGCTGATGAGCCTGGTAGCGAAGCTGCTGAATCCCCGCCACATCCTGGTCGACCTGCAGATCTCGAGCAAGAAGCGGCTGTTCGAGCAGGCGGGGCTGCTTTTCGAGAACCAGGACGGCATCGCGAAGAGCAGCGTCTTCGACAGCCTGTTCGCACGCGAGCGCCTCGGTTCGACCGGGCTCGGCCAGGGCGTCGCCATCCCGCACGGGCGCATCAAGGGCCTGAAGGAAGCGCAGGGAGCGCTGCTGCGACTGGCGCAGCCGGTGCCGTTCGACGCTCCCGACGGCCAGCCGGTGACCCTGGTGTTCGTGCTCCTCGTGCCGGAAAAGGCGACCGAGAAGCACCTGCAGATCCTTTCCGAGCTCGCGCAGATGTTTTCCGACCGGACGCTGCGCGAGGCGATGGCGCGAGCCGCCGACGCGCCGGCGCTGCACCAGCTCGTCACCGCATGGGAGCCCGATGCTGCAGGTCAACGTCGCGCGGCTGCATGACGACAACCGCGAGGCGCTTTCGCTCGCCTGGATCACCGGGCGCGAAGGCCGCAGCGCCGTACGCCGCGAGGCCGCGGCAACCGGCGCGCTGATCGGCTACCTCAACTTCACCCATCCGAACGCGGTCCAGGTCATCGGCACTCACGAGGCCGAGCTCGCCGAGCGGCACAACACCGCGCGGCGCGCCGACCTCGCCGCGCGGCTGATCGCCACGCATCCGGTGATCGTCATCTTCGCCGACGGTGTGCCGCCGTTTCCGGAGCTGGTGCAGGCGGCGAAGGAAGAGGGCCGCACTGCGGTGCTCGCCACGCCGGTGAACGCGCCGCGCGTGATCGAGACGCTCTCGCACTATCTCAGCAAGGCGCTCGCCGAGCAGACCGAGCGCCACGGCGTGTTCATGGACGTGCTCGGCCTGGGCGTGCTGATCACCGGCGAGTCGGGCGTCGGCAAGAGCGAGCTCGGCCTGGAGCTGATCAGCCGCGGCCACGGCCTCGTCGCCGACGACGTGGTCGAGGTGTCGCGCATCGCCGGCGACACGCTGGAAGGCCGCTGTCCGCCGATGCTCAAGGATTTCCTCGAGGTGCGCGGCCTCGGCCTGCTCAACATCCGCACCATCTTCGGCGAGACTGCGGTGCGGCGAAAGATGAAGCTGCGCCTGGTCTGCCACCTCCAGCGCCCGCATCCCGGGGACCGCGACGCCGCCGAGCGGCTGCCGCTCGCCGAGCTCGCCGAGGACATCCTCGGCGTGACGATCCGCAAGGTGAACATCCCGGTCGCCGCCGGCCGCAACCTCGCGGTGCTCGTCGAGGCGGCGGTGCGCAACGAGATCCTGAAGCTGCGCGGCATCGACTCCACCGCCGAGTTCCTCGCCCGGCAGGAGCAGCAGATGCAGGATGACGATTAGTGCAGCTCGTCCTCGTCAGTGGACTGTCGGGATCCGGAAAGAGCATCGCGCTGAACGTCCTCGAGGACGCGGGCTTTTACTGCGTCGACAACCTGCCCGCGACGCTGCTCCTCGAGACCATCGACTGGCTCGCCGAATCGGGGCACGAGCGCGCCGCGGTGAGCATCGACGCGCGAAGCGGCGCGCTGCCCGCGCTGCCGGAGCACATCGCCCGGCTCAAGGACCGCGGCGTCGATTGCCGCGTGCTCTATCTGGAAGCGAACGCCGAGGCGCTGTTGCGGCGCTTCTCCGAGACGCGGCGCCGCCACCCGCTCGCCGGCGCGGGGCTCACGCTGCCCGAGGCGATCGAGCGCGAGCGCGGCCTGCTCGCCGGCGTCGCGCCGCTCGGCCAGCGTATCGACACGAGCGAGCTGCAGCCGCGCGTGCTGCAGAACTGGATCCGCGATCTGCTCGGCATCGGCGCCGGTACGCTCACCCTCGTGTTCGAGTCGTTCTCGTACAAGGACGGCATCCCGCTCGACGCCGACTGGGTGCTCGACGCGCGCATGATCGCCAACCCGCATTACGACCCGCAGCTGCGTCCGCACACCGGGCGCGACGCGCCGGTGATCGACTTCCTGAAGCGCGACGCCTCGGCGCAGCGCTGGCTCGCCGACGTGCGCGCGCTGCTCGAGCGCTGGCTGCCGGAGATCGTGCGCGAGAACCGCAGCTACGTCTGCGTCGCGATCGGCTGCACCGGCGGCCGCCACCGCTCGGTGTACCTCGCCGAGGAGCTCGCGGCGGCCTTTCGCGGCCCGTGGCACGTGCTGGTGCGCCATCGGCGCCTGCTCAAGGAAGCGCCATAGAGAACCTGCCGCTTTTTCCGCTGCGCACCGTGCTCTTCCCCGGCGGGCGGCTGCCGCTGCGCATCTTCGAAACCCGCTACATGGACATGGCGAAGGCCTGCCTGCGCGATGCGACGCCGTTCGGCGTCTGCCTGATCGTCGAGGGCCGCGAAGTCGGCGCGCCGGCGATCCCGGCGCCGGTCGGCACGCTGGCGCGCATCGCGCAATGGGATATGCCGCAGCTCGGCCTGCTGAACGTGCTCGCCGAAGGGGCTCAGCGCTTCCGCATCCTCGAGCGGCGCGTGCAGCCCGATGGCCTCGCGCTCGCCAGCGTGGCGCTGCTCGAGGACGAGCGCGACGCGCCGATCCCCAAGGGCGCCGAAGTTTGCGCGCGGCTTCTCGAGCGCATGATCGCCGAGCAGCCCGCCCTCTTCGCCGAGCCGCGCCGCCTCGACTCGAGCGCCTGGGTGGCGGCGCGGCTCGCCGAGCTGCTGCCGCTGCCGCTCGAGCTCAAGCAGGAGCTGCTCGAGCTCGGCGCGGGCGACGCGCGCCTGGAGCGGATCAGCCGCCTGCTGCGCGCAGACGCCCGATCAGCGTCCTGACCGGCGCCGGCACCGCCGCACGCTCGAGCGCGGCGAGCGTCATCCAGCGCCGCGGTCTCTCCGATTTCTTCTTCGAGACAGCTCTCAAGACCGGCTGGATGCGCAGGCGGAAGTGCGTGAAGCCGTGCTCGATCGCGGGCAGCCGCCGGTCGCCGGCCTTTGCCTTTCCCGCCGGGAAGCACCACAGGCCGCCCCACACGCCTGGCGAAGGGCGCCGCTCGACGAGCAGCTTGCCGCCCCTCCTCAGGAGGAGCCATGTGACACGCCTTTGCGGCAGCGGCGGGCGCGCGCGCTTCGCGGGCCAGCGCGCCTGCTCGCCCCGGCGGTGCGCCTCGCATGCCCCGACGATCGGGCAGCACCCGCAAGCCGGACGCGAGCGGGTGCACACGGTCGCGCCCAGGTCCATCAGCGCCTGCGTATAGGCCTCGATAGCCTTCTCCGGAAGCAGGCTCTCCGCGCGCTGCCATAGGGCTTTCTCGTCGGCGAGGGCGAAGCAGCGCGAGAGCACCCGCTTGACGTTGCCGTCGAGGATCGCCGCGCGCTCGCCG
This sequence comes from Burkholderiales bacterium, assembly GCA_035639215.1. GTDB lineage: Bacteria > Pseudomonadota > Gammaproteobacteria > Burkholderiales > SG8-39 > SCGC-AG-212-J23. The sequence goes on along the minus strand of DASQYN010000462.1, from coordinate 1,268 downwards.
AACGCGAACACCGCGATCGCCGCGGCGGTCGAGCGGCCCACGCCCGGCAGCTTCTCGATCTGCGCCGCCTGCGTGGGAAACCCGTCTTGGGCGATGGTGCGGGCCGCGGCGTGGAGATGGCGGCCGCGAGCGTAGTAGCCCAGGCCGCTCCACAGGCGCAGCACCTCCTCTTCCGAGGCGCGAGCGAGCGCCCGCACGTCCGGAAAACGGCGCAGGAAGCGCTCGTAATACGGGATGACCGTGCTCACTTGCGTCTGCTGCAGCATCACTTCCGAGAGCCAGATCCGATAAGGATCGCGCGTGCCCTGCCAGGGCAGGTCGTGGCGGCCGTGGGCGCGCTGCCAGGCGACGAGCTGTTCGGCGAAGTTCACGGGTAAGATTCTCGCAGAGCCATGGCTCCCTTCGTCCTGAGGCGTCTCGCACAGGCCGTGCTGGTCATGGCGTCGGTCGCCTTCATCGCCTTCGCGCTGTTCCGCTTCGTCGGCGACCCCGTGCTCTTCATGCTCGGGCAGGACGCGACGCCTGAAGACCGCACGCGCATGTCACACCAGCTCGGGCTCGACCGCCCCTTCTACGTGCAGTACGCGAGCTTCGTGGGGCGAGCGCTGCAGGGCGATTTCGGCCTGTCGCTGCGCCAGGTGCAGCCGGTCTCTTCCCTGCTCAAGGAGCGGCTTCCGGCGACGCTCGAGCTTTCCCTGGTCGCGGCGCTCTTCGCGCTGGCGGCCGGGATCCCCATGGGCGTGCTGACCGCGCTCAAGCCCCGTTCGCTTCTTTCGCAGGCGCTGCTCGGGATCTCCCTGGTCGGGGTGTCGCTGCCGACCTTCCTTATCGGCATCCTGCTGATCCTCGTCTTCTCGGTGCAGCTCGGCTGGCTACCCTCCTTCGGGCGAGGCGACACGGTACAGCTCGGCTGGTGGAGCACCGGGTTTCTCACCGCTTCCGGGCTGAAGGCGCTGGTACTGCCGTCGATCACGCTCGGGCTGTTCCAGATGACGCTCATCCAGCGCCTCGTGCGCTCGGAGATGCTCGAAGTCCTGCGCACCGACTACATCCGCTTCGCCCGCGCCCGTGGGCTCACCGACCGGGCGGTGCATTTCCGCCACGCGCTGAAGAACACGCTCGTTCCCGTCATCACCATCACCGGGTTGCAGCTCGGCTCGATCATCGCCTTCGCGATCATCACCGAAACGGTCTTCCAGTGGCCGGGCATGGGATTGCTCTTCATCCAGGCGGTCCAGTTCGCCGACATCCCGGTGATGGGGGCGTAC
>DASQYN010000461.1:0-2263 GCA_035639215.1 Burkholderiales bacterium | reverse complement strand
CCTTGTGCGCCGCCAGGCGATTCTCGACCGCCGCCACGCCGACCACGGCCTTCACCGCCTTGAACAGCGAGTCGACTTCTCGCTCGAGAATAGTGCCGGAAAGCGTGATGCGCCCATCGCTCGCGGCGACCTCCACCGCGTGAGGATGGGAAACGTACCGCCCGAGCACCGAGCGCACCCGCCCGACCAGCTTTTCGTCGGGCGTCTTCTCGCGCCGCAGCAGTCGTCGGCGCATCGCCCGCACCTCCGAGCGCACGCCGGCGGCCCGTTGCCGCGTATCTCGCAGTGTCACGTCGTAAGCGTGGCGCAGCGTACGCTCGTAGTGCTCCACCCTGTCGCGCGCGCGTGCGCGGCGCCGGCGGCCGGCCTGCGGATCCAGGAAATACATGGCGACGGCGCCGGCGGCGGCGCTCCAGAGCATGCGGTTCATCGGGTCCTCCGGCAAGAAAACTGCTGGTTGGCGAGTATGGCGACCACCTGGATTGTTGCGGCCGACGCGAGCCGCGCGAGAATTCTGCAAGTAATGGACCGGGAGCAGCGCCTCTCGGAGATCGAAGACCTCTACAACCCTGCCGGCCGGCTAAACGAGCGCGAGATGACCTCGGACGCCGAGCCGCGCTTCCACGGCAGCGCCGGACCCGGCAGCGACCGGGAAGCCAAGGGCGCGGTGGAGCACGAGGTCGAAATGTTCGCGAAGAGGCTCGGCGATTACCTCGACAAGGCGCGCACCTCGCACCGCTACGACCGCCTGCACCTCATCGCCCCGCCGAAGTTCCTCGGCCAGCTGCGCAAGGAGCTCGACAAGGAAGTCGGGAAGCTGGTCGCCGAGGAGCTGCCGAAGGACCTCTCGTGGCTGGACGCCCGCGAGCTCGAGCGGAAATACTTCGGGCGCGGGTAGCCTTCTAGAACTGAAGCGCGGCCTGCAGGCCGACCGAAAAGTTGCGCGTCGGCGCAGGCTCGAAATAGCGGAAGCTCGTCTCGTTGACGATCACCGAGCCGACGTAGTTGCGATCGCCGAGGTTGTCGATGCGCGCGAATTCGGTGAAGCGCCACGCGCCGCGCGCCTGCACGAGCCCTGCCGAGACGTTCCACACGGTGAACGGGTCGGCAAAATCCGTGTTCGGGTCGTTCACCGGAACGCTCGAGCGGTGCAGCATTTCCAGGCTGGCGTGGAAAGGCTCGTGGCGATAGCGCAGCTCGCCGTAGAACTGGTTCTTCGCCGTTCCGGGGAGCTGCGCGCCCGCAGGCACTGGAACGGGGGTGTTGTTCGGGAAGGTGCCGATCACCGTGTTGAAGCCCTCGCGGAACGTCGCGTCGAGGAATGTGTAGGCGGCGCGCAGCTGGAAGCGGCCTGGCAGCAGCGTCTCCGCCCCGAGCTCGAAGCCTTTTCGATCGGTGTGCCCGACATTCTTGAACGTCGCCCGACCGCCGCTGTTGCGGTCGACGACGATCTCGTCCGACGTCTCGATCTTGAAGAGCGCCGCGTTCACCCTCGCCCACCGCGGCAGGATGGTCTTCACGCCGACTTCCGCGTGGCTGCTATGGCTAGCATTCAGGTCGAAGTTGAGGCCGCTGCCGGTGTTGCGGTAGGCGATCTCGAGGAAGGTCGGGGTCTCGAACCCTTTCCCCAAGTTGCCGTAGACGCTCGTGGTCGGCGTCGCGCGAAAGACGATTCCGGCGACCGGCGTGTTCGCCTGGAACGACTTCGATCCGCTGTCGTCGCCGTTGATTCCCACGATGAAGTGGTCCTGCGACTCGAAATCCACTTGCGTGGTGCGCACTCCGCCATGCAACAGCCAACGCTCGGTCGCCTTCCATTCCGCCTGGGCATAAAAAGCGGTACTCGTCACCGTGTTGTCTTCGTCGCGCTTCAGCGCTCCGGGCTCGCCGAAGTTGTTGATGAACCCCTGGCGGTGCTCGTACATCACGTCGTACTCGGCGCCGAGCGAGAACTCCACGTTCGCCACCGAGCGGAACCAGCGCAGGGCTCCACCCCCGTAGCTTCGGTCGAGGTCGACGACGCCGCCCGAATGGGTCGGCCCGTTCTGGGTGGCGAGCGGGATGGCGAGAAACTGCTGGACGCCGCGCTGACCGACGTAGCCCATCAGCTCGGCGCGCCCGCCGCCCAGCCGGCGCGCGAGCGTCGCGCCGACCTGATCCTGAGAGACGCTCTTGCGGGTGTTGAACTGGATCGCCTCGGGCGTGGCCTGGCGCGGGTCCTGCGCCACCTGGGCGCGGGTGAGCCCGAGAGGATCCTGCGTGT
>DASQYN010000460.1:0-6475 GCA_035639215.1 Burkholderiales bacterium | reverse complement strand
ACACCATCGGCATGGTGGTGACGCCGATGGTGATCCTGCCGGCGCTGCGCAAGATGCCTTACGACACGCTCAAGGATCTCGCGCCGGTGACGATGACCGGGACCGCTTCGATCATGATCGCCGCCTCGCCGAATCTGCCGGCGAATAACCTCAGCGAGGTGATTCAGCTGGCGAAGAAAAATCCGGGCAAGCTGACCTACGCTTCGCCCGGCGCCGGCAGCTCGATGCATCTCGCGGGCGAGCTGCTCAAGCAGGAAGCGGGCATCGACATGCTGCACGTTCCGTTCAAGGGCGGCGCGCAGGCCTATCCCGAGCTGATGGCCGGGCGCATCGACCTGCAGCTCGACCCCACCTTCGGCATCTACCGGTATGTCCAGCAGGGCCGCATGAAGGCGATCGCGGTGACGAGCGCGAAGCGCGACCCGCAGGCGCCCGACGTGCCGACGGTCGCCGAGACGATCCCGGGCTTCGAGGTGCTCTCGATGAACGGCATCGTCGTCGCGGGCGGCACGCCCGGTCCGCTCATTCACCGGCTGAACGCCGACTTCAAGAAGCTGCTGGCGCGGCCCGACGTCGCGAAGCGCATGCAGGAGTTCGGCATCCAGGTCGTCGGCAACTCCCCGGAGGAGTTCGGCGCTTTCATCCGCAGCGAGATCGAGCGTTGGACCAAGGTCGCCAAGGCGGCCAACATCAAGCTGGACCAGTAATGCGCAGAAAGCTGCGCAGCAACCTCGTCCCCGGCACGCCGGTCTGGGCCGGCCGGCGCGCGCAGTGGCGCGCGCTCGGCCTGTCCGACGCCGACATGGAGAAGCCGAAGATCGCCGTCGTCAATTCCTCCTCCGAGCTGTCGAGCTGCTTCAGCCATCTGGATGGCGTCGCGAAAGTCGCCAAGGCAGCCATTCGCGAGGCAGGCGGCGTGCCCTTCGAGATCCGCACCGCGGCGCCGAGCGATTTCGTGACCTGCGCCGGGCGCGGCGGCGCCTATATCCTCCCGTCGCGCGACCTGATCGCGGCCGACATCGAGGTGCAGGTCGAAGGCGCGCTGCTCGACGGCATGCTCTGCCTCGCTTCGTGCGACAAGACCGCGCCCGGGCAGATCATGGCCGCCGGCCGGCTCAATGTTCCCACGATCGTCGCGGTCTGCGGCTACCAGCAAAGCGGCGAGTACCGCGGCCAGCACGTCGACATCGAGGAGGTGTTCCTCAAGTCGGCCTATGTGTCCTCCGGGTCGGTCGATCCCGCGGAGGTCGCCGCCATGGCCGACGTCGCGGTGCGCTCGCCTGGCGTGTGCGCCGGCATGGGCACGGCGAACTCGATGCACATCGTCGCCGAGGCGCTCGGCATGACGCTGCCCGGCGCCGCGCCGGTCGCCGCGCTTTCCCCGAAGATGATGGACACGGTGCGCCGCTCGGGCGAGCGCATAGTGCAGATGGTCTGGGACGACGTGAAGCCGCGCGATATCCTGACGCGCGAGTCGATCGAGAACGCGGTCATGGTGGTGCTCTCGCTTTCCGCGTCCATCAACTGCGCGAAACACCTGCAGGGCATCGCCACCGAGGCGGGGCTCGACGTCGACGTCTACTCGCTGTACGAGCGCTACGCGGACAAGGTGCCGCTCCTGGCCGCGGTGCGGCCCAACGGCGATCGCCTGATCGAGGAGCTCGAGGCCGCGGGTGGCGCGAGAGCCGTGATGAAGCAGCTCGCGCCGCTTCTGCAGGCTGATGCCATCACGGTCTCCGGCGCCACCGTGGGCCAGATCCTTTCGGCGGCGAAAGTCGGCGACGAAGAGGTGATACGGCCGCTCGAGCGCCCGCTCTCGAGGCGGCCGACGCTCATCATCGTGCGCGGCAGCCTGCTCCCCGGCGGCGGCATCGTGCGCCTTGGCGGCGTGGGCGAGCGCAGGCTTTCCTTCCGCGGGCCGGCGCATCTGTTCCATTCCCGGGAGGAAGCGCTGCAGGCGATCCGCGACAACCAGGTGAAAAAGGGCGAGGTCGTCATCCTGCGCGGCCTCGGCGTGGTCGGCGGTCCCGGCATGGCGATGACCTCCGCGGCGGTATTCGCGCTCGACGGCGCCGGCCTCGTGAACGACGTCGCGGTGATCACCGAAGGGCAGCTCTCCGGCCTGGTCAACATGGGCCTGGTGGTCGGCGAGGCTTCGCCCGAGGCCGCGGCCGACGGGCCGCTCGCGCTCGTGGAGGACGGCGATGTCGTCTCGATCGACGTGGCGAAGCGCGAGGTGAATCTGGAAGTTTCGCCAGCCGAGCTCGAAGCTCGCCGGGAGCGCTTGCAGGCATCGGGAAATCCGTTCGGCGCCCGGGTGGAGCGCGGCTGGCTCGCGGTCTACCAGCACAGCGTGCAGCCGGTCCACAAGGGGGCCGTCCTCAAGTGACGAAAACGGTAGTCGAGGAAAGGCGCGAAACACCGGTAATGGGCGAGTTCGATGTCGTCGTGGTCGGCGGCGGGCCGGCGGGCATCGTCGCCGCGACCGCGGCGGCGCGCGCCGGATGCTCGACGATCCTCATCGAGCGCTATGGCTTCCTCGGCGGCGCCGGCACCGCGGCCGGCCTTTCCACGTTCTGCGGCCTGCATGCCAACGTCGCGGGCGAGCATCGGCGGGTGGTGCGCGGCCTCGCCGACGAGATCCTCGAGCGCCTGGAGCGGATGGATGCGCTCAACGCGCCGCACCTCTCGGTGCAGAGCCGCATCCAGGCGCAGGCCTACGACATCTCCGCCTACAAGATCGCCGCCGACGAGATGCTGCTCGGCGCGCAAGTGAAGCTGCTCTTCCACGCTTTCGCCGTCGGCGTACGGATGAGGAGCGGGCGCGAGATCGAGGCGGTGCTGGTCGAGACGAAATCGGGCCGCCGCGCCGTGCTCGGCCGCCGGTTCATCGACTGCTCCGGCGACGGCGACCTCGCCGCGTGGTCGGGCGCGCCCTATGAGGTCGGCGACGGCCGGGGCAACATGCTCTACCCGTCGACGATGTTCCGCATCAACGCGGTCGAGCCGCGGCAAGCCGGCGCCGCGTGGGAGCTGATCCCGAAGCTGATGGACGAGGCCGAGGCGAAGGGCGCGCGCTTTCCGCGCAAGAAGCCGATCGTGCGCCCGCAGAGAAACCCCATCGAGTGGCGCGCCAATCTGACCCAGATCAGGAACGCCGACGGCACGGCGGTGAGCGGCATCGATGCCGAGCAGCTCAGCTACGGCGAGATCGAAGGCCGCCGGCAGTGCCGGGAGGTATTCGACTTCATCCGTCGCTCGACGCCGGGCTTCGAGAATTCCTACATCGTCGAGATCGCGCCGCAGATCGGCATCCGCGAGACGCGCCGCATCAAGGGCGCGCTCATGGTGAGCGAGGACGAGATCCTCGATTGCGCCGATTTTCCGGACTCAATCGGCGTGAACGGCTGGCCGGTGGAGGCGCACATCGCCGGCGACGTAAAGTTCGTCTTCGCGCGAAAGCCGCGCGGCTTCAACCAGCTTCCCTACCGCATGACCGTCCCGCTCGGCGTAGAGAACCTGCTCGTCGCCGGGCGCTGCGCCGCCATGACCCATGAGGGCCAGTCCTCCGCGCGCGTGAGCGGCGCCTGCTTCGTGATGGGCCAGGCGGCCGGCACCGCGGCGGCGCTCAGCCTTGCCGCGAACGCGGCTCCGAGGGACCTCGAACCCGGCAAGCTGCAGAAACAGCTAGAGCGCGACGGCGCCTACCTCGGCGCGAGCTGGTGATGGAATTAACCGCCCTCGGGCGGTGTCTACCCCGCATGAGCCGCACCTTCGCGCTCCTGCTGACTTTATTCCTCGCCGCCTGTATCAGCGACGGACGCAGCCTCCGCCCCGGCGCGGATGCCGACGCAGTACGCGCGGACATGGGGAACCCGGCCCTCGTCGTGCCGCTAGCCGACGGCGGCCAGGCGTGGTTCTACCCGCGCGGCCGCGTCGGCCGGCAGACGTTCCGCGCCGAGCTCGGCCCCGACGGCAGGTTGCGCAAGGTCGAGCAGGTGCTGGACGAGGGGCATTTCGACCAGGTGATCGCGCACAAGACGACGCGCGAGGAGCTCCTCGCCATGCTCGGTCCGCCGGTGTACGAGCTGCACGGCTCGCTCAGCAAGACCACCGATTGGGAATACACGTACTACTGGTACGCGCAGCAGCCCTGGCTCGTGCGCTTCGGCATCGACCAGAACGGCATCGTCACCGGCCAGACGCGCATCAGCGAGCTCGGCGGCCCCGACGGCCGCATGTAGCGGCGACGTGCTTCGGTTCAATGCGATCGCCTTCGCCTTTGCGCTCGCCGCGCTCCTCGCGGGTTGCGTAAGCGACGGGCGGAGCCTGCGTCCCGGCGACGATGCCTCGGCGGTACGAGCGGACATGGGCACGCCGGCGCTCGTCGCGCCGCTCGCGGATGGCGGACAGGCCTGGTTCTATCCGCGCGGTCGCGTCGGCCGCCAGACGTTCCGCGCGGAGCTCGGTCCCGACAGCAAGCTGCGCAAGGTGGAGCAGGTGCTCGACGAGCCGCACTTCGACCAGGTGATCGCCAACAAGACGACACGCGAGGAGCTCCTTCGCATGTTCGGACCGCCTGTGTACGAGATGCACGGTTCGCTCAGCAGGACGACGGACTGGGAGTACACGTATTACTGGTATGCCCACCCTTGGCTCGTCAGCTTCGGCATCGACGAGAACGGCATCGTCACGGGCCAGACACGAATCAGCGAGAACGGCGGACCGAACGGACGGCCGTAGGAGTTGCGCCGGGCCGCTTCCGGCGCTATCCGGTGCGCCAACTATAATCGCCGCATGGGCAGCCCGGGCGAGCTTGCGAGAACAGTGGAGCGTGCGGTACGCGTCGATCTCGCCGCGGCGTTCCGCCTCGCGGTGCGCCTGGACCTCCATGAAGGCGTCTGCAACCACTTCAGCGTCATGCTGCCCGACGGCAGCCGCTTCCTGCTCAACCGCTACGGCCTGCACTGGAGCGAGGTGACCGCGTCCAACCTGCTCGCGCTCGACGCCGAAGGCCGGGTGCTCGAGGGCGAGGGAGAGTTCGAGAAGACCGCGTTCTGGATCCACTCCCGCGTCCATCGCGCGCATCCGCGCGCGGCGTGCGTGCTGCACACCCACATGCCGTACGCGACGGCGCTCACGCTGCTCGAAGGCGGCCGGCTCGAGATGGTCGAGCAGAACGCGCTGCGCTTCCACGACGACATCGCGTACGACGACACCTACAAGGGTCTCGTGGTCGATGCCGCCGAGGGCGACCGCCTCGCGCGCGCCCTCGGGGAGAAGCGCGTCATGTTCCTCGCCAACCACGGCGTGATCGTCGTCGGCGCGTCGGTCGCCGAAGCGTTCGATTCGCTCTATTACCTCGAGCGCGCCTCCCGGCTGCAGGTGCTCGCCCGCATGACGGGCGGCAAGCTGCGCGCGGTCCGCCCCGAGGTGGTCCGCGCCACGTATGCCATGATGCGCGACGATGCGGCGAACTACGCCGGCGCGCATTTCTCGGCGCTGAAGCGCATCCTCGGGCGCGAGGAGCCCGACTATTCTTCGTGAGCGGGTGCAGGTGCGCCCGGCCGCGGCGGAGGACCTGCCGGCGGTCCAGGCGATCTACTCGCATCATGTGCGGCACGGTCTCGCCTCCTTCGAGGAAGAGCCGCCCGGCCTGGAGGAGCTCTCGCGCCGGCACCGGGACGTGATCGGCAGCGGGCTGCCCTGGCTCGTCGCCGATTTCGCCGGCGTGGTTGCCGGCTATGGCTACTGTGCGCCTTACCGCACCCGCTCGGCCTATCGCTACACGTTGGAAGACTCGGTCTACGTGCGCGACGACTACCATGGCCGCGGCGTCGGGGCGGCGCTCCTCGAAGCGCTGATCGAGCGCTGCACCGCGCTCGGCTACCGGCAGATAATCGCCGTGATCGGCGACAGCGCGCACGAGGCGTCGATCAACCTGCACGCCTCCTGCGGATTCCTGCGCGTCGGCACGCTGCGCTCGGTGGGCTTCAAGTTCGGCCGCTGGGTCGACAGCGTGGTGATGCAACGCCCCCTCGCCGCCGGCGACGGTACGCCGCCCGGGAAGTAATCAGCCTTTCCGGCCGGCGAGCTCCGCCACCTTTCGGCGCGCGAGCTCGACGAACTCGCCGCGCGGGAACTGCTCGATGTAGAGCTGGATGTCCTCGGGGTCCTGGCTGTCCTTGACCTCGTTCCAGAACTCGATTTCCGCCTCGCGCCGCGCCGCCCGGGCGATCGCTTCCGCGGGAAGGGGAACCGTCTCGTCGGGATCTTCCGGAGGCTTACCCTCTGCGACGCGTCTCAGCGCTCTCGCGAAAGCATGCGCCGTCTGGTAGCGATCCTTTGCATCCTTGGCCAGGGCGCGCGCCGCGACCCGGTCGATCTCGGGCGCCACCGGGACGAGCGCCGAGGGCCGGGCCGGGTTGTCCTGCACGATCTTGCGGGCGAGCGCCCATCCGCTGCCCTCGAAGGG
>DASQYN010000459.1:0-8502 GCA_035639215.1 Burkholderiales bacterium | reverse complement strand
GCGGAGTGGCGCAGCCCCACGACGCCTTCGCGGGAGGTCGACGTGTTGGTCGCGATGACGCCCTCGATGCCGTGGCGCCGCACCGCGTCGGCGATCGCTTCGATCTCGGCATCCGAGAGATCCGGCGCCACCTTGAGCAGCAGCGGCTTTCGCGCGTTTGCAGCTCTGGATAATTCCTCTCTGACGCTCGAGAGGCGACGCAGCAGCAGCTCGATCTGATCGCCCTGCTGCAGCGTACGCAAGCCCTTGGTGTTGGGCGAAGAGATGTTGATGGTGACGTAGGAGGCGTGCGCATAAACGGCGCGCAGTCCGGCCTCGTAGTCGTCGATCGCGCGCTCGGGCGGCGTGACGGCGTTCTTGCCGATGTTGATGCCGAGGATGCCGCGCCAGCGCGAGCGCTTCACGTTGGCGATGAACGCCTCGAGCCCGACGTTGTTGAAGCCGAAGCGGTTGATGAGCGCTTCGCGCTCGGGCAGCCGGAAAAGCCGCGGCGGCGGGTTGCCCGGCTGGGGGAGCGGCGTCACGGTGCCGACCTCTATGAAGCCGAAGCCGAGCGCGGCGAGGCCGTCGATGTGCGCGGCGTTCTTGTCGAGTCCCGCGGCGAGGCCGACCGGATTGGGGAAGCGCAGGCCCATCGCATGGACCTCGCAAGCGTCTACTTTTGGGGCGAAGAGCGAAGCAAAACCGGCGGCACGCAGCGCGAAATCGTGCGCGTGTTCCGGATCGAGGGAGAAAAGAAACGGTCTTGCGAACCGGTAAAGGCTCAGACGGCGTCTCGCCTGCCGAGGCGCCGCCACACTCCGCCCGAGAAGCCCTCGATCGGCTCGAACTTCGACTTGTAGGCCATCTTCGGGCTCTCGCGAATCCAGTAGCCGAGGTAGAGATACGGCAGGCCGAGCCGCCGGCACTGCTCGATCTGCCAGAGCACGTTGTAGGTGCCGTAGCTCGCGCCGCGTCGCTCGGGCTCGTAGAAGGTGTAGACGGAGGAGAGGCCGTCGGGCAGGTAGTCGACGATCGACACCATGACGAGCTGGCCGGCGTCGCGGAATTCCACCAGCCGGGTATCGACCCGGCTTTGCAGCAGGAAGTGGGAATACTGGTCGCGGCTGTCGTTGTCCATGCCGCCACCCGAGTGGCGCTGCGACTGATAGCGCAGGTACAGGGCGTAGTGCTCGAGGCGGAACTTCAGCGGCTGCGCGTGCGCGGTGAGGCCGCCGTGCGTCTTCCCGGCACGGCGCTGCGAGCGGTTGGGCGTGAAATCGTCGACCGGGATGCGCACCGGCACGCAGGCGCGGCAAGCATCGCAGTGCGGCCGGTAGGTGAAGATGCCGCTGCGGCGGAAGCCGGCCTTGACCAGATCGCCGTAGAGCTCGGTGTTGATGAGATGGCTCGGCGTCGCCACCTGCGAGCGCGCCATGCGGTCGGGCAGGTAGCTGCACGGATAGGGCGCGGTCACATAGAACTGCAGTACCGCATGCGGCAGGTCGTTAAGTCTGGACATTCCAATTTCCTGGCTGCTCGGGGTAGTTTACCAAGCGCTCCAGCTCCTGCAAAAAGGCTCGCCGCCGGATCTCCCGCGCGCCGAGCGAGGCGAGCAGCTCGGTGCGCATCTGGCAGTCGATGAGCGGGAAGCCGCGCCCCTTAAGCGCCGCGACAAGCTTCACCAGCGCTACCTTCGACGCGTCGGTTGCCCGCGAGAACATCGATTCTCCGAAGAACATGCGGCCGAGCGCCACCCCGTAGAGCCCGCCGACGAGATCAGGCCCGAGCCAGGTCTCGAACGAGTGCGCGTAACCGGCGCGGTGCAGCCGCAAGTACGCGGCGCGCATCGGCCGGCCGAGCCAGGTGCCTTCCGGCCGGTCGGCGCAGCCCTCGAGCACCGCCTCGAAGGCGGTGTCGACGCGCACCTCGTAGCCCTTGTTGCGGGCGCTTTTGCCGAGCGAGCGCGACACCTTGAGCTCCTCGCAGTAGAGCACCATGCGCGGATCGGGCGACCACCAGAGCACCGGCTCGGCGTTGGAATACCAGGGGAAGATGCCGCGCCGGTACGCGGCCAGCAGCCGCGGCACGGTCAGGTCGCCGCCCGCCGCGAGCAGGCCGTTCGGGTTCTTCAGCGCGCGCTCGACCGCCGGAAAGGGGTCGGAGGCCTCAAGCCACGCTAGCACTTCACTTGCTGGCGGCAATAGTTCTCGAGCGGGCGCACGACGCAGCTTCCCGTGACCGTGGCGTGCGCGTTCGCGCCTTGCTCCATCTGCAGCCGGAACGCGTACTTCTCGAAAAATTCGTGGAACATCTCGCCGCCCAGGGTACCTACAGCGAACAGCTCGTTCGAGGCGTCGTCATATTGAAGAAGGATGGCGGCGAGCGGCTGCGGCGCCGGACCGGCGAGGACGCGCCCGCCTTCGGCCGGGTCATACTGGCTGTGCTCGGAGCAGCAGTGGATCACTGACGCGAAGCGGTTGCCCGGCGTCTTCTCCGCGCGGTAGCTGATGAAGCTGATGTCGCGGGTCGGATAGGTGAGCTTGTGCGCGCAGATCGCCGAATAGGCGACGATCGAGCGCCCCGGCCCGACGCCGCCCGACCACTCGTAAGGCGTCTGATCGGCCGTCTTCAGCCGCGCGCCGCTCTGCACCGGGCGTCCGAGGTTGAGCAGGAAGCAGGGCGTCGCGGCGTAGGGATAGTGGAAGATCAGGTTGCGGTTGGCGGGGATCGCGCCGGCGCGCAGCGGCTCGCCTTTCTCGTCCACCAGGCGCGCGCGCGCGTAGAGCCGAGGCGTGGCGTTCGCCTGCACGCCGGGCGCTGCCAGCGCGGCGGCGCCGGCGGCGCAAAGCTTGACGAAGTCGCGGCGCTCCATGAGCGGAGCTAGGATACCGCATGGGCGGCGAGCTTCGCGTGCGCTGCTGCATCGCCGGCGGCGGTCCCGCCGGCATGATGCTCGGCTTTCTCCTGGCGCGCGCCGGCGTCGCCGTCGCCGTGCTCGAGAAGCACGCCGATTTCCTGCGTGACTTCCGCGGCGACACCATCCATCCCTCGACGCTCGAGCTGATGGCCGAGCTCGGCCTGCTCGACGAATTTTTGCGGCGTCCGCACGACGAGGTGCGCGAGCTTGCCGCGCAGGTGGGCGATGAGCGCCTCGTGCTCGCCGACTTCGGCCACGTGTCGGCGCGCTGCAAGTTCGTCGCCTTCATGCCGCAATGGGATTTCCTCGACTTCCTCGCGCAGCGCGGGCGGCGCTATCCGGGCTTCGCGCTGCGCATGCAGGCCGAGGCGGTCGAGCTGATCGAGGAGGGCGGGCGCGTCGCCGGCGTGCGCGCGCGGACCCCCGACGGCCCGCTCGCGGTGCGCGCCGATCTCGTGGTCGGCGCCGACGGCCGCCATTCGACCGTGCGCCGGCTCGCCGGGCTGCGAAGCGACGAGCTCGGCGCGCCGATGGACGTGCTGTGGCTGCGGCTGCCGCGCTTCGCCGACGATCCGGCCGCGACCTTCGGGCACGCCGAGTCGGGCCGCATCTTCATCATGCTGAACCGCGGCGACTACTGGCAGTGCGCCTACGTCATCCCGAAGGGCGGCTTCGACGAGGTGCGCCGGGCCGGCCTGGAGCAATTCCGCCAATCGCTGGTGGCGCTTTCGCCCTTCCTCGCCTCGCGCGTCGAGAAGCTCGCGAGCTGGGACGAGGTCAGCCTCCTCACCGTCGCCGTCGATTGCCTGCGCGAGTGGCACCGTCCCGGGCTGCTCTGCATCGGCGACGCCGCGCACGCCATGTCGCCGATCGGCGGCGTCGGCATCAACCTCGCCATCCAGGACGCGGTCGCCGCCGCCAACCGCCTCGCCGCGCCGTTGCTCTCGGGAAATGTCTCGGACGCCGACCTCGCCGCCGTGCAACGCCGCCGCGAATGGCCGACGCGCATGACACAGCGCCTGCAGCTCGCGATCCAGAACCGCATCGTCCGCCGCGTGCTCGACTCGCGCGCGCCGCTCAAGCCGCCGCTCGCGCTAAGGCTGCTTCAGTGGTTTCCGGTTCTGCGCCGGATCCCGGCGCGAATCATCGGCATCGGCTTTCGGCCCGAGCACGTCGCCTGAGCCGTCGGGCCTACGCGACCTGGATCGAGTCGCCCTGCGAAATGACACCGGGTTGGACCACCTGGGTCCACATCCCGGCTTCGCCGCCGTGGGTTCGATGCAGCGTCTTGTAGATGTTCACGTCCCTATCCAGGCCCGGCTGAGCGCGGTTGACCATCGTGCAGCGTATGCATCGCTGGCGTGGGATTAGCTGCGCCGACCCGACGCTCAGCCGACGTTCCGCCCAGGCGTCCTCGAGCCATCCCTCGCCCTCGACCTCGACCAGGACATTCGGGCGGAAGCGGCGCACGTCCCAGGTACCGCTCGAATAGGCAGCAGCACCGCCACGCAAGCCGGCGGTGGTCATTACCAGCATCGGGAAGGCATCGACAAAGCGCCCCTTCGGCATGGTCCATTCAATAGCCCGGCTCGAGTCGTCCGTCGCATCGGCAAAGTACTCGGCGCGCGCCGCGTCGCTCTCTGCGGCGGCCACTAACGTGACGGGCTTGCCCAGCCAGGTCGAGAGTGCGGCATCCGTGGCCGGGCCAGGCCCGGTGAGCTCGCGACCGTCGGGCAGGGTGATCACCGCAAGGCCACCCTCCGCCGCCACGCGCGACGACGCAAATAGCAGGCGCGGCTCGCGCCGGGCGGTGAGCACTCGACCGTCGCTGCGATCCTGAATGCCCCACATGCGATCCCCGTCCACTCCATCGCCGAGCGCACGCAGGGTGGCGAGTCGCTCGCCCAGGAGCGACTTCACTGGATAGCGCCAGAGCTGGGCAACCCGCAAGCTAGAGGTCGTAGCCCTTCTCGTTGTGGAGCACCGTGTCGAGGCCTTCGGTCTCTTCCTCGCCGGCGACGCGCATGCCGAAGACCGCGTCGGAGAGCTTGAGGAGGATCCAGGAGAGCACGCCCGACCAGACGAGCGTGGCGAGCACGCCGATGATCTGCACCAGGACCTGTCCGCCCATGCCCTGGTTCTCGGGATAGCCCATGCCGCCGAAGTAAGTCGAGACGAAGACGCCGGTGAGCGTGGTGCCCATGATTCCGCCCACGCCGTGCACCGGGAAGACGTCGAGCGAGTCGTCGACGCCGAGGGCGCGCTTCATGTAGTTGGTGGCGAAGAAGCACACCACGCCCGCCGCCGCGCCGATGATGAGCGCGCCCGCCGGGCCGACGAACCCCGAGGCCGGGGTGATGGTGCCGAGGCCGGCCACCATCCCGGTGACGATGCCGAGCACCGACGGCTTGCCGAAGCGGCTCCACTCGCAGATCATCCAGGCGATCGATCCGGTCGCCGCGGCGATGTGCGTGACCAGCATCGCCATGCCGGCCGAGCCGTTCGCGCCGAGCGCGCTGCCGGCGTTGAAGCCGAACCAGCCGACCCACAGCATGCAGGCGCCGGCCACGGTCATGGTCATGTTGTGCGGCGGCATGGCGGTCTCGGGGAAGCCGCGCCGCCGGCCGAGAACCAGCGCGCAGACGAGCGCGGCGATGCCGGCGTTGGCGTGCACCACCGTGCCGCCGGCGAAGTCCATGATGCCCATCTTCGCGAGCCAGCCGTCGCCCCACACCCAGTGCGCGATCGGCACGTAGACGACGAGCAGCCAGAGCACGCTGAAGAAGAGCATCCCGGAGAACTTGACCCGCTCGGCGTAGGCGCCGATCACCAGCGCCGGCGTGATGATCGCGAAGGTGAGCTGGTACATCGCGAAGAGCGTCTCCGGGATCGAGCCCTTGACCGTTTTCACGTCGATGCCGTGCAAGAACGATCTTCCGAGCCCGCCCCACCAGGCGTTCGCCGTGCCGCCGTCGCCGAAGGCGATGCTGTAGCCGACGATCACCCAGGCGAGGGTGACGACGCAGGTGATCGCGAAGCACTGCATGAGCACCGAGAGCACGTTCTTCACCCGCACCAGGCCGCCGTAGAAGAGCGCGAGTCCGGGCAGCGTCATGAAGAGCACCAGGCAGGCCGAGGTGAGCATCCATGCCGTGTCGCCGGTGTCCAGCTTCGGCGGCTCGGCGGCAAGCGCGAGCGGCGCCTGCGCCGACAAAAGAATGGCCAAGCCAAGAACGTGCACGAGACGGCTACGCGGTTCCATGCAGTGCTCCTCCCTCTTGTTCGTCATGGTGCATGGACGCACCGGAAAGAAGCATATCCCCAAAAAAGAGATCTGCGGGAGTCGCCCCCGCGAAGGCGGGGGTCCAGGCTTTGTAGAAAAAACCACTGGGTTCCCGCCTTCGCGGGAACGACGGTCCAACGCTTCTCGAACTTCCTAAGCGATATCTTCTGCGTGGAAGCCGAAGCTCCCGCGCGTGCGGTCGGCGAACCAGTGCCGAAGCGTGGCGGCGACCGTGCGGAAGGCGATGTCCTTCCAGGGGATGGCGGCCTCCTCGAAGAGGGCGACTTCCAGCGTTTCTTCGCCCGGCTTGAAGTCGAGGACGTTCAGGCGCGCGAGATAGAAGAGGTGGACCTGGTTCACCCGCGGCACGGAGATCATCGTGAAGGGCGCGCCGAGCTCGACCGCGGCGCCCGCCTCCTCCAGCGTCTCGCGCAGCGCCGCCTGGCCGGTCGTCTCGTCGTTCTCCATGAATCCGGCCGGCAGCGTCCAGTAGCCGTAGCGCGGCTCGATCGCCCGCCGGCAGAGCAGGAGGCGTCCGCCGTTCTCCGGCACGGTGCCGATCACGAGCTTCGGGTTCTGGTAGTGGATCTCGCCGCACTCGTCGCACACCCAGCGCGGCAGAGTGTCGCCGGGCGGCACGCGGCGCACCACGGCAGCGCCGCAGTTAGCGCAGAACTTCACCGATGTCGGCCAGGGTGGAAATCACCCGGTCGGGCTGAAAGCCGAGCCGATCCAGCGGCGCTCCCCGGCGGTTGATCCAGAACACCGTGAAGCCGAAGGACTTGGCGCCGAGCGCGTCCCAGCAGTTCGACGACACGAAGCCGATGCGCTCCTGCGGCAGCTGCAGGCGCCGCACCGCGAGCTCGTAGACCTCGGGCGCGGGCTTGAACACCTTGACCTCGTCGACCGAGAGCACCGCGTCGAGCGCGAGCCCGGAATGCCGTACCAGCGGCTCGAGCATGTCGCGCGAGCCGTTCGAGAGGATGGCTTTTTTGACGCGGCCCCACCGGGCGAAGGCGGGAGCGACGTCGGGGAAGGCGGAAAGCATGTTGTACTCCGCCATCAGCGCTTCCATCGGCGTCACGCCGAGCTTGAGCGAGAGCGCCTCGCAGGCGTGAGAGAGCGCCTCGCGCGTGATCGTGGAGAAGGGCACGTAGCGCCGCATCAGGCTGCGCAGCCAGGTGTACTCGAGCTGCTTCGCGCGCCAGAGCTGCGAGAGCCGCTCGCCCGCGCCGGGGAAGAAGCCCTCGCAGCGCTGCACGACGGAATGGACGTCGTACAGGGTGCCGTAGGCGTCGAAAACCAATGCGTCGACCGTCATGTAAACTGAATTAGATCATGCTCGACCGGTACGACGAGCTGTACCGCGGCTTCCGGTGGAACGTGCCGGCGCGCTACAACATCGCGCAGGCCTGCTGCGGCGCCTGGGCGGACGATCGCAGCCGCTTCGCGCTCTACTGGGAAGACGAGTCGGGCGCGCAGGCCGCGTATTCCTTCTGGGACGTGCAGAAGGCGGCGAACCGCCTGTCCAACGCGCTCGCCGGCCTGGGGGTGAAGCGCGGCGAGCGGGTGGCGCTCATCCTGCCGCAGCGGCCGGAGACCGCCATCGCTTACATGGCGATCTTCCAGATGGGGGCGATCGCGCTGCCCCTTTCGCATCTGTTCGGCCCGGAGGCGCTGGAATATCGCCTGAATCACGCCGAGGCGAGCGTGGCGCTCGTCGAGCCGACGACGCTCGGCAACTTCTGGGCGGTTCGCGACAAGCTTGGCAGCCTGCGCCACGTCATCGGCGTAGGCGGCGCGCGTGAAAGCGGCGTTCATTCGTACGAATCGGTGCTGGAAAAGGCGAGTTCCCGTTTCAAAGACGTCGACACGGCCGCCGACGATCCGGCGATCATCATCTATACGAGCGGCACGACCGGCGCGCCGAAAGGCGCGCTGCAGGGGCACCGCGCGATCCTCGGCAATATCCCGGGCTTCGTGCACTCGCACGACTTCTTTCCGCAGCGCGGCGACCTCTTCTGGTCGCCCGCCGACTGGGCGTGGGCGGGCGGCCTGTTCGACGCGCTCCTGCCGAGCTGGTACTTCGGCCTGCCGATCGTCGGCTACCGCGGCCGCTTCGATGCCGAGCGCGCTTACTATCTGCTCGAGAAGTACGGCGTGCGAAACTCGTTCCTCTTTCCCACCGCGCTCAAGCTGATGATGAAAGCCGTGCCCCACCCGCGCAGCCGGTATTCCCTAAACCTTCGCAGCATCATGTCCGCAGGTGAGGCAGTCGGCGTCACGGTGATCGAGTGGGCGAAGGAAGAGCTCGGCGTGA
>DASQYN010000458.1:0-11327 GCA_035639215.1 Burkholderiales bacterium | reverse complement strand
CGACCGCGAGCTCCGCCGCGGCGGTCGGCGTCGCGGCCCGCCGGTCGGCCGCGAAGTCGGCGATGGTGAAGTCGGTCTCGTGACCGACGCCGACGATGACCGGGATGGCGCAGGCGCGAAGGGCGCGCGCGACACGCTCGTCGTTGAACGCCCACAGGTCCTCGATCGAGCCGCCGCCGCGCACGAGCAGCAGCAGGTCGCATTCGGCTCGCCTGCTCGCCCGCGCGAGCATCGCGGCGATTCGCTCGCCGGCAGCTTCTCCCTGAACCGGAACCGGATAGACGATGACCGGGACGGCGGGATTGCGTCGCGCGAGCGTGGTGAGCACGTCGCGCAGCGCCGCCGCGGCGCGCGAGGTGACGACGCCGACCGCGCGTGGATGCTCGGGCAGCGGCCGCTTCAGCCGCTCGTCGAACAGGCCTTCGGCGCCGAGCCGGTCCTTGAGGCGCAGAAAGCGCTCGTAGAGCGGCCCGAGGCCGGCCGGGCGGATCGCCTCCACCGTGAGCTGGAAGCGGCCGCGCGGCTCGTAGAGCGTGACGAGCGCGCGCGCCTCGACCTGCATTCCCTCGCGCAGCTCGGCGGCGAGCAGCGCGGCGCGGCTGCGGAACATGACGCAATCGACCTGCGCGCCGCGCTCCTTGAGCGTGAAGTACCAGTGTCCCGAAGGAGCACGGCTGAGATTGGAAAGCTCGCCCGCCACCCAGGCGAGCGGGAAGCGCCGCTCGAGCGTGTCGCGAACGCTGCGCAGCAATTGCGACACCGTGAGCACGGAGCCGGCTCTCGCGCCGGAAGCAGCCGGGAAATCGTTCTGCATGTGCGCGGCGAGACTACACCTATTCACATAAGCGGGCCGGCTCCCGCCGCGCTCGTGCGGGATGCCGGCGCGGAGCCCGATTCTTTGGGCTAAGCCTCTAATTCGCAACCGCAATAGACTGCTCAAATTTTGATCGCACCCAACTCGCCGCGGCTTGTGGCAGCGGAGGCGCGCGCTATCCAGCAACAATCCACACGGTTATCCACAGATTTTTGTGGATATCGCAAAATCCACTACAACCTCTCGCGTGCGCGCGGCTCCAAGCGCCGATTTTGCAGTGCGCAAACTTGCCGCGCGTCGAACCTTTGCCGTACAGTCGCGCGGGCAGCCATAACACGAAGGGAAAGCGTTGTTCGCCATACTGCAGGCCGCCGGCTGGCCGATCTGGTTTCTCCTCGCCGCCTCGATCATCGCTCTTGCCCTCATCATCGAACGCTCCCTCTCGCTCCGCGCGACGCGCATCATTCCGCCGCGGCTTTTCGAGCAGGTGGTCGCGCTCTACCGGCGCCAGGGAGTATCGGAAGAGGTGCTAGACAAGCTCGCCCAGGACTCGCCGCTCGGCGCGGTCCTCGCCGCCGGCCTGCGCAACCACAAGAGCTCGCGTTACGTGATGAAGGAGGCGATCGAAGAGGCCGGGCGCGCCGTCGCGCACGACCTGGAGCGCTTCCTCACCACGCTCGGCACCATCGCCACGGCGGCGCCGCTGCTCGGCCTCTTCGGCACCGTCATCGGCATGATCGAGATCTTCGGCTCGCAGTCGCCGGGCAGCGCGAATCCGCAGCAGCTCGCGCACGGCATCTCGATCGCCCTCTACAACACCGCCTTCGGCATCGCCATCGCCATCCCGGCGCTCATCTTCTACCGCCACTACCGCAACAAGGTCGACAGCCTGGTCGTCGAGATGGAGCTGCAGGCCTCCAAGCTGGTCGACATCCTGCACGGCGAGCGCATGGACTATCCGCCGCTTCGTGCCTAGCGCCAGGTCCGAAAAGGCGGCTAGCCGTCGTTCCCGCGAAAGCGGGAAGCCATGGTTTTTCGAAAAACTTGGGCCCCCGCCTTCGCGGGGGCGACAGATTCCGAACTTTCTCAGATGAACTTCCAGCGCGGACGCGGGAAAGAGCCGCTCGAGATCAACCTCGTGCCGCTCATCGACGTGATGATGGTGATCCTGATCTTCCTCATGATCACCACGACCTACAACAAGTACAACGAACTCGCGATCAACCTGCCGAGCGCCCGGGCCGAGCGGCAGCCGGAGCGCGCCGTCGAGGTCGCCGTGCTCGTCAACGCCCAGGGCCAGTACGTGATCGAGCACCGGGCGGTGCCGTTCCGCGGCGTCGAGGCGCTGTCAGCCGAGCTGCGCCGCGCCGCCGGCACGGCGAAGGAGCCCATCGTGGTGATCAGCGCCGACGCGAACGCGAACTACCAGGCCGTGGTGCGCGTCATGGAAGCCGCGCGCCTTGCCGGCCTGACGCAGATCACCTTCACTACCCAGTCGTCGAAATAGCGTGAGGCACTGGTACCGTCGCGGCCCCCTGGCGTGGCTGCTCTGGCCGGCGAGCCTGCTCTTCGGCGTCGCGGCGTTTTTCCGAAGAGCGTTCACGATAAGGCGCCAAGCAGGCCTGCCGGTGGTCGTGGTGGGCAATCTGGTCGCCGGCGGCAGCGGCAAGACGCCGCTCGTGCTCTGGATCGCCGAGCACCTCAAGGCGAGCGGCTGGCATCCGGCGATCGTTTCGCGCGGCTATCCGTTGAAGATCGATCCGCCCCGGGCGGCGACCATCGCCTCGGATCCGCGCGAGGTCGGCGACGAGCCGGTCGTGCTGGCACGGCGCAGCGGCTGCCCGGTCTGGGTCGGCGCCGACCGCGTCGCGGCGATCCGCGCCCTGCGCCAGAGCCAGCCCGAGGTCGATGTCGTCCTGCTCGACGACGGCCTGCAGCACTACCGCCTCGCGCGCGACCTCGAGATCGCCGTGGTCGACTCGCGGGGCTTCGGCAACGGCTTCCTGCTGCCCGCCGGCCCGCTGCGCGAGCCAAGCTCGCGCCTTCGCTCGGTGGACGCGGTCGTGTCGCACGGCGCGGCCGTGCCGGGCTACGCCATGACGCTGGAAGGCGCCGAGCTCCACCGCATGACCGATGCTCGCGAGCGTCGCGGCGCGGCGGGCTTCGCCGCGCGCAAGGTGCATGCGGTGGCCGGCATCGGCGATCCGGGCCGGTTCTTCCGGCACCTGGCGCGCCTCGGCCTCGAGCCGCTGCCGCACCCGTTCCCGGATCACCATGCTTTCCAGCCGCAGGAGCTCGACTTCGGCGACGGCCTGCCGGTCGTGCTCACCGAAAAGGACGCGGTAAAATTGCGCGGCGCCGCGCGCCCCGAGTGGTGGGTGCTGCCGGTCACCGCCAAAGTCGATCCCGCGTTCGGCGACTGGCTCATACGGAGGCTCGATGAGTTCCGCCGTCGATCCAAGGCTGCTTGAGATCCTGGTCTGCCCGCTGTGCAAGGGCAAGCTCGTGCTGAGGAACGCCGAGCTCGTCTGCCGCGCCGACCGGCTGGCCTATCCGGTGCAGGACGGCATCCCGGTGATGCTGGAAGAGGAAGCGCGCAAGCTGCCGCCGGAAGAAGAAGTGCCGTGATCGCCGCGTGGCATTGAGCTTCCACGTCCTCATCCCGGCGCGCTACGCCTCGACGCGCTTCCCCGGCAAGGCGCTCGCCGACATCGCCGGAAAGCCGATGGTGGTGCGCGTCTGCGAGCGCGCCGTGGCGAGCGGCGCCGCGGCGGTGCACGTCGCGACCGACGACGATCGCATCGGCGACGCGGTGAAGAAGCACGGTTTCGCGGTCGTCCCTACGCGCACCGACCACGTCTCGGGCACCGACCGGCTCGCCGAGGCGGTGACGCGGCTCGGGCTGGCAGACGGCCAGATCGTCGTCAACGTGCAAGGCGACGAGCCGCTCATCGACCCGCGCCTAATCGCCGAGGTGGCGCGCCTGCTCGAGAGCCGCCCCCAGGCACGCATGGCGAGCGCCTGCCATCCGATCGGCGACGAGGCCGAGCTGGCCAACCCCAACGTGGTCAAGGTGGTGCTCGACGCCGAGGGCTATGCGCTCTATTTCTCCCGCTCGCGCATTCCCTACCCGCGCGCGCCCGGCGCGACCACCTATCGCCATGTCGGGCTCTACGCGTACCGCGCGGGCTTCCTCAAGGAGTTCGCCGCGCTGCCGGTGCCGCTGCTCGAGAAGGCGGAGGCGCTCGAGCAGCTGCGCGCGCTCTGGTACGGTCACCGCATCGCCATGGCGACGAGCGATGCCGCGGTGCCGCCGGGCGTCGATACCCGCGAGGACCTCGAGGCAATCCTTAAAATCTGGCGATGAGGCTCATCCTGCTTGGCCCGCCAGGCGCCGGCAAAGGCACACAGGCGGCGTTCATCTGCGAGAAGTTCGGCATCCCGCAGATCTCCACCGGCGACATGTTGCGCGCCGCGCGCGCGGCGAAGACTGCGCTCGGCATCGCAGCGGGAAAGATCATGGACGCCGGCCAGCTCGTCTCCGACGACATCATCATCGGCCTGGTGCACGAGCGCCTGCGTCGGCGCGACTGCGCGCGCGGCTATCTCTTCGACGGCTTCCCGCGCACCATCCCGCAGGCCGAGGCGCTGAAGCAGGCCGGCGTACCGCTCGAGCACGTGGTCGAGATCGACGTTCCGGAAGAGGAGCTGGTCGAGCGAGCCGTCGGCCGGCGCGTGCACCTGCCTTCCGGGCGCAGCTATCACGTGAAGTCGAACCCGCCGAAGATCGCGGGCCGGGACGACCTCACCGGCGAGGCGCTCGTGCAGCGCGAGGACGACCGCGAACCGACGGTGCGCAAGCGCATCGAGATCTACAAGCAGCAGACGCGCCCGCTCGTCGACTACTACGGGCGCTGGGCCGCCTCGGGCGACCCGGCGGCGCCGAAGTATCGCAAGATCTCCGGCCTCGGCACGGTCAGCGAGATTAAGCAGCGGGTTCTCAGCGCTCTGAGCTAAAATTCGACCCCTTTTCGGGGAGAAGAACATGACCGCTGGCCTCGTCTTCGCGCTCGCCTGCGCGATCCTCGCGATCCTTTACGGCGTCTGGCAGATCGGCCGCATCCTGCGCCTGCCCGACGGCAACGAGCGCATGCGCGAGATCTCCTCGGCGGTGCGGGAGGGCGCGATCGCGTATCTGAAGCGCCAGTACACCACCATTGCGATCGTCGGCGTCGTGCTCTTCCTCGTCATCGGCTTCACCAAGGGGCTCGGCTGGCCGACCGCGTTCGGCTTCCTGATCGGCGCGATCCTCTCCGGCGCGTGCGGCATCATCGGCATGAACATCTCCGTGCGCGCCAACGTGCGCACCGCCGAGGCGGCGCGCGTCGGCCTGAACGAGGCGCTGCAGGTGGCGTTCAACGGCGGCGCGATCACCGGCCTGCTGGTGGTCGGCCTGGGCCTGCTCGGCGTGGCGGGCTACTTCGCGCTGCTCTATGCCAACGCGGTCGACAAGGGCGATCTCTCGCACATCATCCATCCGCTGGTGGGCCTCGGCTTCGGCGGCTCGCTGATCTCGATCTTCGCCCGCCTCGGCGGCGGCATCTTCACCAAGGGCGCCGACGTCGGCGCCGACCTGGTCGGCAAGGTCGAGGCCGGCATCCCCGAGGACGACCCGCGCAACCCGGCGGTGATCGCCGACAACGTCGGCGACAACGTCGGCGACTGCGCCGGCATGGCGGCGGACCTCTTCGAGACCTACGCGGTCACCATCATCGCGACGATGCTGCTCGGCGCGCTGATGGTGAAGACGACCTCGGCCGCGGCGCTCATCTATCCGCTCGCGATCGGCGGCTTCGGCATCATCGCCTCGATCGTCGGCACCTGGTTCGTGAAGGCGCGCCCGGGCGACAAGAACGTCATGCCGGCGCTCTACAAGGGCCTCATCGTCGCGGGCGTGGTCGCGCTCATCGCCTTCTATCCGATCACCGTGCTCTTCATGGGCGAGGTGGTGAAGAACGTGCCGTTCGACATCGCGGGCAGCCTGCGCACGATCACCGCCTGGCACCTTTGGGGCACCGCGGCGGTCGGCATGGCGCTCACCGGCTTTCTCGTCTGGATCACCGAGTACTACACCGGCACCGACTTCAAGCCGGTGCGGCACGTTGCCGAGGCGAGCACCACCGGCCACGCCACCAACATCATCGCCGGCCTCGGCGTTTCCATGAAATCCACCGCCTGGCCGGTGCTCGCGGTCTGCGTGGCGATCGGCGCCTCGTACTCGCTCGCCGGCCTCTACGGCATCGCCATCGCCGCCACCTCGATGCTCTCGATGGCGGGCATCATCGTCGCGCTCGACGCCTACGGCCCGATCACCGACAACGCCGGCGGCATCGCCGAGATGGCCGATCTTCCGGACTCGGTGCGCGACATCACCGATCCGCTCGACGCGGTCGGCAACACCACCAAGGCGGTCACCAAGGGCTACGCCATCGGCTCGGCCGGCCTGGCGGCGCTCGTGCTCTTCGCCGACTACACGCATGCCCTCGAGGCGGCGGGCAAGTCCCTGACCTTCGATCTCTCGAACTACAAGGTGATCATCGGCCTGCTCATCGGCGGCCTCGTGCCCTACCTCTTCGGCGCCATGGCGATGGAGGCGGTCGGCCGTGCCGCCGGCGCGGTGGTGCTCGAAGTGCGCCGCCAGTTCAAGGAGATCCCCGGCATCATGCAGGGCACCGCCAAGCCGGAGTACGGCCGCGCGGTGGACATGCTCACGCGCGCCGCCATCCGCGAGATGATGATTCCCTCGCTGCTGCCGGTGCTCGTGCCGATCGTCGTCGGCCTCGCCCTCGGCCCGCAGGCGCTCGGCGGCGTGCTGATGGGCACCATCGTCACGGGCCTGTTCGTCGCGATCAGCATGTGCACGGGCGGCGGCGCCTGGGACAACGCCAAGAAGTACATCGAGGACGGCCACCACGGCGGCAAGGGCTCCGACGCGCACAAGGCCGCTGTCACCGGCGACACCGTCGGCGACCCCTACAAGGACACCGCCGGCCCGGCCGTCAACCCGCTCATCAAGATCATCAACATCGTCGCGCTGCTGGTCGTGCCGCTGATGGTCTGAAATCGGGGTCAGGGTCGCAATTGCGAAAGGGCAGCTTGGAGCTGCCCTTTTTGTTTTCGACAATGGGGCCCGCTATTTGCTAGCCCCACCCGTAATGGCGAATCCCGGACCGAACTACACGCCGCCCGATCTGACGCAGATCGAGCTGAAGCCCGAGGCGCTCGACTACTGGGCGCGTACGCTGGAGACGCGTCCGGAGAAGATCCGCAGCGCCGTGCAGAAGGTCGGTCCCGGGCTGGAGAAGGTAAAGGCCGAGCTCGGCATCGCCGGCGTGTAAGCCTCGGATTTGCGGTTATAATCCGCCCCCTTCCTTGTCGCACCGCTACGCATGGCGGTCGGCTTAACCCATAGGAACCGGAGGTCAACCAGAAACATGCGCCATTACGAGATCGTTTTCATCGTCCATCCCGACCAGAGCGAGCAGGTGCCGCAGATGGTCGAGCGCTACAAAGGCGTGATCGCCGCCCGCCAGGGCACGGTGCACCGCCTGGAAGACTGGGGACGGCGCCAGCTCGCCTACCCGATCGCCAAGGTGCACAAGGCGCACTACGTGCTCATGAACATCGAGTGCGACAACGAGACGCTGGCCGAGCTGGAGCATTCGTTCAAGTTCTCCGATGCCGTGCTGCGCCACCTCATCGTCAAGATGACGAAGCCCGTGACCGCGCCTTCGCCGATGATGAAGGAGGAGAAATCCAAGTCGCTGATGGAGGGCCGCAGCGGCGAGGCGCGACCCGAGGCGGCGGCCGCTGAACCGGCTAGAGCTGAGCGGCCGGCTGCTTGAGCTCGGCGCGCTGCGCCACACGCCCGGCGGGCTCGCGGCGATCGACTTCAAGGTCGCGCACGAGTCCGAGCAGGAAGAGGCGGGGCGCAAGCGCAAGGTGAGCGCGGAGCTCGGCGCGGTGGCCTTCGAGGCCCAGGCGCGGCTCATCGCCGGCCGCGCGCTCGGCAGCGGGCTGAAGCTGCAGGGCTTCCTCGCCGCCAGGAGCAAGCGCTCCAAGAGATTGGTATTGCACGTAACCGATATCGAATTCGTCGCAGCATAGGGAAAGGAAACGCACATGCCCCCGCCCCGCAGAGGCAAAGGTAAAGGCAAAGGGAAGTTCGGCAAGGACAAGAAGGACAAGGCGCAGCGCGCGCTGTTCCGGCGGCGCAAGTTCTGCCGCTTCACCGCCGAGAAGGTGGAATGGATCGACTACAAGGACATCGAGGTCCTCAAGGACTTCGTGAACGAGACTGGCAAGATCATCCCGGCGCGCATCACCGGGACGGCAGCCGGCTACCAGCGGCAGCTCTCCGACGCGATCAAGCGCGCGCGCTTCCTCGCGCTGCTGCCCTACACCGATCTGCACTGAGCGGGGACTGAACGATGCAAGTCATCCTCATGGAGAAGGTCGCCAACCTCGGCGAGCTCGGCGACGTGGTGAAGGTGAAGGACGGCTACGCCCGCAACTTCCTCATTCCGCACGGCAAGGCGAAGCGCGCCACCGAGGCCAACCTGAAGGCCTTCGAGTCGCGCCGGGCGGAGCTGGAAAAGGCGCAGGCCGAGACGCTCGGAAGAGCGAAGGAGCGCGGCGCCAAGCTCGACGGCCTGACCCTCCAGATCACGCAGAAGGCCGGTCCGGACGGTCGGCTCTTCGGCTCGGTCACCAATTACGACATCGTCGAAGCGCTCACCAAGCAGGGGCACGAGGTCGAGCGGTCCAACATCCGCATGCCGCAGGGGCCGCTGAAGCAGGTGGGCGACTACCCGATCCAGGTCTCGCTCCACACCGACGTGACGGTGACCATCACCGTCTCGGTGCTCGGCGAGAGCACCGCCACCGCGGCCGCCTAGCGCCGACCGCCGGACGGGTCGACCGCGGCGCGAGAAGGGGCTGGCTACAGCCCCTTTTTAATGCCCGGCGGCGGGGTTTGCCTGGACGGATATCCAGTACTAGACTGCCCCGGCGCATCGAGGCGCGCGCGCCGCGTGTCAAGAAGATTAATTTGTGATTCTCCCGCGCTACCCACACGATATCGACAAGCTGTCCACATGCCATCCACAGCTCGGGCGGGCGCCGCGCCCCGCGTGCTCAAAGTTTCGGCAGCGCCGGTCGAGCGGCCCGGTGGAAGGGCGGATGTTTCGACCTATCAAATCGAAATCGGGCGCCGATCCCTATGATTCGCGGCCGGGGAGGTAACTAGAACAATGGCTGCATTGCAGCAGGTCAGCCGACCGGAAGGCGGCGATTCGTCGCTCGTCGCGCTGCGCGTCCCGCCGCACTCGGTGGAGGCCGAGCAGTCGCTGCTCGGCGCGCTGCTCATCGACAACGCGGCGTTCGACCGCGTCGCCGACGTCGTCTCGGGCGAGGACTTCTACCGAGACGACCACCGGCGCATCTGGCGCCACATCTCCAAGCTGGTCGAGCACGGCCGGCCCGCCGATGTGGTCACCGTCGCCGAGTCGATCGAGGCGAGCGAGGACAAGGACAAGACCGGCGGCCCGAGCTACCTCGCGGCGCTCGCGCAGAACACGCCAAGCTCGCTCAACGTGCGCCGCTACGCCGAGCTGGTGCGCGAGCGCGCCGTGCAGCGCCGCCTCGCGCAGGTCGCCACCGAGATCGCCGAGACGGCGCTCGCGCCGACCGGCAAGGAGGTCGGGCAGCTGCTCGACGAGGCCGAGTCGAAGATCTTCCAGATCGCCGAGTCGGGGGCGCGCAAGGACCAGGGCCTGATCGGCATGAGCCCGATCCTCGCCGGGGTGTTCGAGCGCATCGACCACCTGCACAGCCAGGAGAACCCCTCCGACATCACCGGCGTGCCCACCGGCTTCGTCGACCTCGACAGCCGCACCGCCGGCCTGCAGCCGGGCGACCTGATCATCGTCGCCGGGCGCCCGTCGATGGGCAAGACCGCCTTCGCGCTCAACATCGCCGAGCACGTCGCGCTGCATCCGAGCGTGCGCCTGCCGGTCGCCATCTTCAGCATGGAGATGAGCTCGAGCCAGCTCGCGCTGCGCATGCTTTCCTCGATCGCCAAGATCGACCAGCACAAGCTGCGCACCGGCCGGCTCTCCAACGACGAGTGGCCGCACCTCACCGACGCGATCGACAAGCTGAACGACACCTCGATCCACGTCGACGAAACGCCGGCGCTCAATTCGCTCGAGGTGCGGGCGCGCGCGCGGCGCCTGAAGCGCGAGTACGGCAAGCTGGGGTTGGTCATCGTCGACTACCTGCAGCTCATGTCGGCCTCCAGCCAGGGCGAAAACCGCGCCACCGAGATCTCCGAGATCTCGCGCTCGCTCAAGGCGCTCGCGAAGGAGCTGCAGGTGCCGGTGATCGCGCTTTCGCAGCTCTCGCGCGCGGTGGAGCAGCGCAACGACCGCCGGCCGATGATGTCCGACCTGCGCGAGTCGGGCGCGATCGAGCAGGACGCCGACGTCATCCTCTTCATCTACCGCGACGAGGTGTATTTCCCGGAGAAGGAGGAGGCCAAGGGCCGCGCCGAGGTGATCATCGGCAAGCAGCGCAACGGCCCGATCGGCCGCATCGACCTCACCTTCCTCGGCCGCTTCACGCGCTTCGCCAACTTCCAGGATCCGAACGCCTTCTAGCGGGCCCGCCCGCTTGAGGCCGGGCTGACCGGGATCAATACCGCGACCCGGGAATTCGCTAGCCTGTAAGAGCTACGGCTCATGGCCGGTGATGGACAGGCGTCCCGGAATGCGCTCTACTGCGGACCGGGGCAGGCAGTGGACAGAAAACGCATTCTTCTTTGGCTGAGCGCGGCGGCGGTTGGGTCGGTGTCGCTCGCTCAGCTGTTGCCGGCCCAGACGCCTGTTGCCGAGGCTCCCGCCAGAAAAGTTTCCCCGACGGAAGCGCTGCATGCCGCAAGTGAGCGCTTCGCCGCGCTGCCCTCCCGAGAGGCGATCGGCAAGGCTCGGGGCGAGCTTTTCGGCCCGCGCGGCTGGGTCCCGGCAGCGCCGATCGCGGCGCGGCGTCAGGCAGCCACGCCGGTTCCGGAAAAGCCCGTTGCGCCGCCGATGCCCTACCGCATCGCCGGCCAGGTGGTGGCCGAGGATGGGATGCGGGTGGTGCTCTCCAAGGGCGAGCGCGTGTTCGAGCTGCGCCAGGGCGAGACCACCGAAGAAGGCTATCGCCTGGACGCGATAGCGCCGCATGCGCTGAGCTTCACCTACATGCCGCTCGGCTTGAAGCAGGAGCTGCAGCTCGCCGGCATGGGGCTCGATCTCCCGGCGGTGCGAAGCGTTGCTGCCTCGCCGCAGCCGGCGTCGGGCGCCGGGCCGACCGCGCCGCGGGAAGCGACGCAGGAAGGCGCGCCGCGCACCGCCCAGCTTCGCTTCGAAGGGCCGCAGCAGGTGCGCGCCGGCACGCCGTTCGACGTCGC
>DASQYN010000457.1:0-5962 GCA_035639215.1 Burkholderiales bacterium | reverse complement strand
GAGGCGGAATGCGAGTGCTGATCGGTGCCTGCACCTCGCCGACGCTCGCCGCGCAGCTCGCCGCGGTCGCCAAGCGCTATCCCGAGGCGCGCATCCACCGCTGGGATCCGCTGCATCGCGATGCCAGCCGCGAAGGCGCGCGCCTCGCCTTCGGCCGCCCGCTCGAGCCGCTGGCGCGCCTGGAGGAGGCCGGCGCGATCCTCAGCCTCGACAGCCGCTTCCTCGAAGACCATCCGTGGCGCCTGCACTACGCGCGCAAGCTCGCCGCGGCGCGCACGCCGCGCGAGGGCAAGATGTGCCGCCTCTACGCCCTCGAAAGCGCGCCTTCGCTCGTCGGCGCGATGGCCGACCACCGCTACGCCATGCCGGCGGCGGCGATCGAAGCCTGGCTCGTCCGACGCGACGCCCGGTTCCAGACCCTATGGAAGGATCTACAAGCAAAGCGAGGGGTCATCCTCGCCGGCGAATCGCTCTCGCCGGCCGCGCAGGCGCTCGTGCACCGGCTGAACGCCGAGCTGCGCGCGCCGGTCTCCTACGTTCCGCCGGCCGACGAGGTCGAGGCCGCGCCGCTCGCGGACCTGGTGCACGAGATGCGCGGCGGCCGGGTAGAGCTGCTCGTGATCCTCGGCGGCAACCCGGCCTACGACGCGCCCGCCGACGCGGAGTTCGAAAAGGCGCTATCGAGCGTGCCGCTCTCGGTGCACCACTCGCTCTACTACGACGAGACCTCGGCGGCGGCGACCTGGCACCTGCCCGCGAGCCACTTCCTCGAGCACTGGAGCGACGCGCGCGCCTTCGACGGCACGGCGGCGATCGTGCAGCCGCTCATCGCGCCGCTCTACGGCGGGCTCTCGCCGCACGAGCTTGTGTCGCTCCTGCTGGGCGAAGGCCGCAGCGGCTACGACCTCGTGCGGGCGCATTGGCGGGGTATCGACTGGGAGGACGCGCTGCGCGGCGGCTTCGTCGCCAACACCGCCTTTCAGCCAATCTCGGCGGCGCCCAGGGAGGTATCGTTGCCGGAGCTGCGCGAGAGTCCGCCCTGGAGCGTGCGCTTCGTCCCGGATCAGAGCGTTCTCGACGGCCGGTTCGCCAACAACGCCTGGCTGCAGGAGCTGCCGCGCTCGGACTCGAAGATCACCTGGGACAATGCGGCGCTCCTCTCGCCCGCGTCGGCGAAGGCGCTCGGCGTCGCCACCGGCGACATGCTCGAGATCGCGCTCGACGACCGCAAGCTGCTCGCCCCGGCCTGGGTCGAGCCCGGGCACGCCGAGGCGAGCGTCACGCTCGCGCTCGGCTACGGCCGCCGGCGCGCCGGCCGCGTGGGAGAGCGCGTCGGCTTCGACGCTTACCGGCTGAGAACCGAGAAGGCTCCCTGGACGGCCGAGCGCGCCCGTGTGGTCAAGGCGCCGGGCCGGCACGAATTCGCAACAACGCAGAACCACGCCCGCATGGAGGGCCGGGATCTTGCGCGATCGATCGACATCGCAGATTGGACGGCGAACGCGAAGATCTTCGAGTCGGAGACGCCGGAGCACTCGCTCTATCCGCAGTGGCCTTACGAGGGCTACCGCTGGGCGATGAACATCAATCTCAACACCTGCATCGGCTGCAACGCCTGCACGATCGCCTGCCAGGCGGAGAACAACATTCCGGTGGTGGGAAAGGAGGAAGTGATTGCCGGGCGGGAGATGCACTGGATCCGGGTGGATCGCTATTACGAAGATGAAAAGACGCTGTTCCAGCCGGTGCCTTGCATGCACTGCGAGAACGCGCCCTGCGAGTACGTCTGCCCGGTCGAGGCCGCGGTGCACGACAGCGAGGGCCTGAACCTCCAGGTGTACAACCGCTGCGTCGGCACGCGCTTCTGCTCGCAGAACTGTCCGTACAAGGTTCGGCGCTTCAACTTCCTGGCGTACTCGAGCCAGGAGGAAACGCTGAAAGCGCAGAAGAACCCCGAGGTCACCGTGCGCATGCGCGGCGTCATGGAGAAGTGCACCTACTGCGTGCAGCGCATCAGCCGCGGCCGCATCGAGGCGGAGAAAGAGGGGCGGCGCATCCGCGACGGCGAAGTGATCACCGCCTGCCAGGCGGCGTGTCCGACGGGCGCCATCGTCTTTGGCGACCTGAACGACCCGCAAAGCCTGGTGAACAAGGCGAAGGCGTCGCCGCTCGCTTACGACCTGCTGGCCGAGCTGAATACGCGGCCGCGCACCGGGTACGAGGGACGGCTGACGAACCGCAACGAAGATCTGGATAAAGAGACGGGATGAGCGAGATCGACACCCGCCTCGCCGGCTGGGGCTATGCGAGCGTCAGCGACAAGATCTCGGACATCGTCCTGCGCCGTCCGACGCACTGGATCTGGGGCGCCGGCTTCGCCGCGACGTTCCTCCTCACGCTCGCCTTCTTCGGCGCGATCGGCTACCTCTTCGTTGAGGGCATCGGCATCTGGGGCGTCAACATCCCGGTCGCCTGGGGCTTCGCCATCGCCAACTTCGTCTGGTGGATCGGCATCGGCCATGCCGGGACCTTCATCTCGGCGATCCTGCTGCTGCTCCGGCAGAAGTGGCGCACCTCGATCAACCGCTTCGCCGAGGCGATGACGCTGTTCGCCGCCGGCATCGCCGGCATCTTTCCGATCCTGCACCTCGGCCGGCCCTGGTTCTTCTACTGGCTCGTGCCCTACCCGAACGTCATGGAGCTCTGGCCGCAGTGGCGCAGCGCGCTCGTCTGGGACATCTTCGCGATCAGCACCTACCTCATCGTCTCGGCTCTCTTCTGGTACCTCGGCGTCGTGCCGGACCTCGCGACGCTGCGCGACCGCGCGACGAGCCGCGTGAAGCAGGCGGTGTACGGGCTGCTCTCGCTCGGCTGGCGCGGCGAGGCCCGGCACTGGGCGCGTTTCGAGACGGCGTACCTGCTGCTCGCCGGCCTCGCCACGCCGCTCGTCGTCTCGGTACACAGCGTCGTGTCGCTCGACTTCGCGATCGGCATCGTGCCCGGCTACCACTCGACCGTTTTCCCGCCCTACTTCGTCGCCGGTGCGCTCTTCTCCGGCTTCGCCATGGTGCTGACGCTCGCCATCCCGATGCGCCACTTCTTCCGCCTCGAGGACTTCATCACCGTGCGCCACCTCGAGCTCGCGGCGAAGGTGCTGCTCGCCTGCGGCTGGATCGTCGCCTACGGCTACTTCATCGAGACCTTCACCGCCTTCTACAGCGGCGACGAGTACGAGATCGCGATGGTGCACGACCGCTTCCTCGGCGTGTACGGGCCGGTGTACTGGACGGTGCTCTTCTGCAACGTCCTCGCGCCGCAGATCTTGTGGTGGCGCGCAGCGCGCCGCTCGGTCTGGACGCTCTTCGCGCTCTCCCTGGTCGTGCAGCTCGGCATGTGGCTGGAGCGGATCATGATCGTGGTGCAGAGCATGCACCGCGACTTCCTGCCGTCGTCGTGGGGTCTCTTCATCCCGACCGCCTGGGACTGGATCACGCTTCTCGGCTCGATCGGCTTCTTCTTCTTCCTGTTCCTGTGCTTCCTGCGCGTGCTGCCCGCGATCTCGATCTACGAGATGAGGAAGCTGCTGCACGAGGAGAAGGCGGGATGAGCACAATTCCGGGACGGAGCCCGAACTCATGAGCGCTGAGCTATACGGCCTCATGGCCGAGTTCGCCTCCGCCGAGAAGCTGAAGCAGGCGGTGGAGAAGGCGCGCGCCGACGGCTATCGCGGCGTCGAGGCCTATTCGCCGTTCCCGGTCGAAGGCCTCGCCGAGGCGACCGGCATGAAGCGCAACTGGGTGCCGCCGATCGTGCTCGCCGGCGGGCTTGCGGGCGGCATCGGCGGCTACTTCATGCAGTGGTATTCCGCGGTCGTCTCGTACCCGATCAACTCCGGCGGCAAGCCGCCGCATAGCTGGCCGGAATTCATCCCGGTCACCTTCGAGCTGACGGTGCTCATCGCCGCCTTCGCCGGCGTGATCGGCATGCTGTTTTTGAACGGCCTGCCGCGGCTCACCCATCCGGTCTTCAACGTGCGCGAGTTCGACCTCGCCTCGCGCAACCGCTTCTTTCTCGTGCTGCGCTCGGGCGAGCCGAAGTTCTCTGCCGATAACGCGCGCCGCTTCCTCGAGGAAATGAAGCCGCTCCGAGTGTGGGACGTTCCGGCATGAAGCTCCTCGCCTTGCTCGCCGCACTGGCGATGCTCGCGGGATGCGAAAAGATCGCGCGGAACATGTACGACCAGCCGCGCTACAAGCCGATGCGCGAGAGCCCGCTCTTTCCGGACGACACCTCGGCGCGCGCGCCGGTGCCGGGCACCGTGCCGGCGGCGAGCGGCAATTTCGCCGGAACTTCGAGCGGCCGCGTCGGGGCCGCGGTCGAGAAGGAAAGAGAGCGGCTGGAGACGGCCACGGCCATGCCGTTCCCCATCACGATGCAGCTCCTGCGACGCGGGCATGAGCGCTTCGACATCTATTGCTCGCCTTGCCACAGCCCGGTCGGCGACGGCGACGGCATGGTGGCGCGCCGCGGCTTCCCGCATCCGCCCTCCTACCACATCGAGCGGCTGCGCAAGGCGCCCGACCGCCACTTCTTCGACGTCATGACCAACGGCTATGGGATCATGCGACCCTACTCCGACCGCGTGCCGCCCGAGGATCGCTGGGCGATCGTCGCCTATATCCGCGCGCTGCAGCTTTCGCAGTACGCGCGGCTGGAGGACCTGAAATGAGAAAAAAGGGTCCTGACCCCTTTTTCTGCGCGTCATGAGCTCCTACCTCTTCGCCTGGCTGCTCTTCCTCGGGCTTGCGCTCGGCAGCATGGCGAATCTGATGCTGCACAACCTCACCGGCGGCCGCTGGGGAATGCCGGTGCGCCCGGCGTTCGCGGCGGCGACGCGCCTCGTGCCGCTCGCGGCGCTGCTCGCGATACCGGTGCTGGTGGGCATGCACTCGCTCTATCCGATCACGCCGAGCGGCTGGTTCGCGCCCGGCTACTTCGTCGCGCGCTCGGTCTGCTACCTCGTCATCTGGACGGTGCTTTCCTTCCTCGTCGCGAGGAGCACGTCGCAGGGGCTGAGCGGCGTGGGGCTCATCGTCTACGCGTTCACGATGTCCCTCGCCGCCGTCGACTGGATCGGCTCGCTGGTGCCCGAGTGGTACTCGACGGCGCTCGGCCTGGTGGTCGGCGTCGGCCAGATGCTCGGCGCCATGGCGCTCGCCGTCGCCTACATCGGCCTGCGCACGCCCCCGGACGAACGCGAGCTCTTTCACGACCTCGGGAACCTGCTCCTCATGTACGTGCTCACCTGGGCCTACCTCGTCTTCATGCAGTTCCTGATCGTCTGGGTGGGCAACCTGCCGCGCGAGATCTCCTGGTACGTGCCGCGCCTGCAGACCGGCTGGTTCGCGATTGGCGTGGCGCTCGTGGTGTTCCACTTTTTCGTGCCGCTGGCGATCCTGCTTTCGCGCAGCGCGAAGCGCGCGCCGGTGTTCCTCGGCTCGCTTGCCGCGGCGCTGCTCGTCATGCACGCGATCGACGTGTACTGGCTGGTCGCGCCTTCGGTGCGGCCCGCGGGCTTCTCGATCGCCTGGCTCGATCCGGTGGCGCTAGCCGGGCTCGGCGCCGTGTGGTGGTTCACCTGGAAGCCCGCCTATGCCTGAAAAAACCGACATCAGTCCGCGCGGGCTGGGCATCGGCGCGGCAGTGATCCTGACGGGGATCGCCGCGAGCATCGGCGCGGCGGCGCTGATCACGCTGAAAGTCGCCGCGCCGGCCACCGGGCCGAGCGGCGGCACGCCGCCCAAGATCGAGGGGCCGCGCCTGCAGACCTCGCCGCACCAGGACCTGCAGGCTTTCCTGCGCGACAAGCAGGCGCGCCTCGCTGGCTTCGGCCGCGTCGACGACGAGCATGTGCACATCCCGATTGAGCGCGCGATGCGTATCCTCGCGAAGAGCCGCGAGC
>DASQYN010000456.1:0-8424 GCA_035639215.1 Burkholderiales bacterium | reverse complement strand
ACGCGCCGCCGAGCGTCGTGGTGAGCGGCGCGGAGGCCGAGCTGCGCTCGCTGATCGCCAACCTGGTGGACAATGCCCTGCGCTATGCCCCGCGCGGCACGGAGGTCACGGTCTCCGTGCGCGGCCGGGGCGAGCTGGTCGAGCTGGATGTGCTCGACAGCGGTCCGGGGATTCCCGCCGACCACCGCGCCCGGGTCTTTGAGCGCTTTCAGCGCATTCCCGGCGACGCGACGCACGGTAGCGGGGTAGGGCTGCACATCGTGAGCAAGATCGTCGAGCGCCACCACGGATCGATCGCACTCGAGGATGCGAACCCTAAGGCGCCGCTGCCGGGGCTCCTGGTGCGCGTCCTGCTGCCCGCGGGCGCGTTGGCGGCGTGAGGCAGGCATGCGCATCCTGACCGTGCTCGCCGCCGCCATATTGCTCGGTGGCTGCGCGGGGGAACCCGCGCACGAGCCGGGCAGCGTCGTGTCCGGGACGATCGGCGTCGCAGTGAGAAGCTCGCGCGAAGGCGTGATCGTGAGCGGGGTAGGCCAAGGAAGCCCGGCGCAGCGCGCCGGCATCGAGGTGGGCGATCGCCTGCTGCGCTACAACGGTGCGGCGATCGGCGAGGTGCGGCAGTTCGAGCGGCTGGTGCTCGAGTCCGTGCCCGGCAGCGTCGTGCACGTCGAGGTTTCGCGCGGCGGCGCGGTACGCACGCTCAACGTACCCGTCGAGCAGGTGCGTACCGCGATCCGCGTTTAGCGCTGCGGCGACTACTTCGTCGTGCCGGGCGTCGAGCCCATGCCGCCGGTGCTCGATCCCGAGCCCATGCTGCCCGTGCTCGAGCCGGTGGACCCGCCGCTCGTCGAGCCGCTGCCAAGCGAGCCGGGGGTCCCGGTGGTGCTGCCCGAGGTGGCGCCGGCGCCCGTGGCGCTCGAGCCCTCTTCCTTCAGGCACTGGTCCTTCTGCAGCCCGGTTAGCGAATCGCAGCGCGACGCGCCGGTGCTTGCGCCAGTCGAAGCGGAGCCGCTCACGTCAGTGGACGAAGAGTCGCTCGTCGACGGAGAACCGATGCTGCTTCCGCTCGAGCTGGTGGAAGGCGAGCTGGTGGATGGGGAGGGCGAAGTGCTGCTGCTCGAGCCGGCGGCGGGGGAGCTCGTGCTGCTGCTTCCCATGCCGCTCGCGCCGGTGCTGCCGCTTGCGCCGCCGGAGCTTTGGGCGAATGCGCCGGACATGGCGAAAAGCGCAGCCGCGGTCGCCGAGACAACGAGTTTCAGGTTCATTTGTGCTCCTTCTAGGTGGTTGGAACGAGATGGAACTGCAGCCGCAGGGCACGCAAGGCCCGTGCCGCCAGCGCT
Source organism: Burkholderiales bacterium (assembly GCA_035639215.1). Lineage (GTDB taxonomy): Bacteria > Pseudomonadota > Gammaproteobacteria > Burkholderiales > SG8-39 > SCGC-AG-212-J23. The sequence continues at coordinate 7,084 of DASQYN010000456.1, read as the reverse complement.
TCGTCAGCTAGCGCGGAGCGCCGCCGCCGATCGATCCGGCGCCGGTCGTTTCGGTGCTGGTTCCGGTCCCGGCGCCCGATCCCATGCCGACGGAGCCCGGGCCGCCCGGCTTCGGCGTGGAAGCCGCGGCGTTAGCTGCATCGCGGAGGCAGCGGTCGCGCTCCTTGCCGCGCAGCGCCGCGCAGGGCTGCGTAGACGGCGCCGGCACCGATTGGGGCGAGAGCGGGACCTGTGGCGTCGTCCCGATGCGGCTGCCCGGGCCTTGCGCCAGCGCAATCTGAGCGGAGGACGCAACAGCGGCAATTGACAGGCCGGCTATGACGGACGTCCGCACGGTGTCCTGGCGGCGCAAGGACCGTGCCGGGAATAGCGATTGCTGCGAAACGGTGTTCTCCAGGAGACCCCATGAAATTGACTACCGTGTTCGCAATCGCCGCCGCGTCTGCCTTCTTTTTCGCGGCGGGCAGCGCCTCGGCGCAAGACAAGCAGGCGACGCAGGACCAGAGCGCGAGCTCGCCAAGCACCGGCAAGGAGTCGAACGCCGACGCGAAGCGCATGAAGCAGCTCGCCCAGGACAACCTCGCCGAGATCGAGGCGGGCAAGCTAGCCGCCGACAAGGCGCAGGATCCACAGGTAAAGCAGTTCGCCCAGCGCATGGTCGACGACCACACCAAGCTGCTCGACGGCCTGAAGAAGGTCGCCGAGGCGAAGAACGTCGATCTGCCGACGACGCCCGACGCCAAGCACCAGAAGCTCATGAAGAAGCTGCAGTCGGCGTCCGGCGAGAAGTTCGACCGTGAGTACATGAAGGCTATGGTGAAGGACCACCGCGAGACGCTGAAGCAGGTGCAGCGCACGGCGAAAAGCGCCAAGGACCCGGATCTGAAGAATTCCGCGCAGCAGGCCGCCCCGGAGATCCAGGATCACCTGAAGATGGCCCAGAGCATCGCGAAGTCCGAAAAGTCGCAGAAGCGCTCGTCCAGCGGCGCGACCGGCGACCCGTCGACCGGCGGGCATTCTCAGGCCGGCGCGCCGCGCTGAAGCCGCTCGATCGAGCGGGCGAGTAGCGGCGCGAAAGATCGATCGCCGGCACCACTGCGTCTCGCCTGCTGCGCGTCGTGCCGCAACTGGGCGCGCAGCACGGCTAGCACGCCCGACTCGTCGGAGCGGCCGCGCATCAATTCGGCGAGGGCGCCCCGCTGGTAGCTCTCCACGACCGCGGGGTGGATGTAGCACTTGCGGCAGACCGCCTTAGTGTTGCCGAGCTTACGCGCGACGGACTCGACGGCTTGCGCCAGCCTGCGGCGGCTCTCGCCCGCCGTGCGCGACGGCTCGAGACGGCGCAGCGCGCGGGCGCAGAGCACGGTGCCGGCCCAGGTGCGAAAGTCCTTGCTCGTGAATCCCTCGCCGGCAATCGACCTGAGATAGCCGTTCACGTCGGCCGATTCGACCGCGCGCACCTTGCCGTCGTCGTCGAGGTACTGGAACAGCTCCTCACCGGGCAGATCCTGCATGCGGCGCACGATACGCGCCAGGCGCGCGTCGGTGAGCATGATGTCGTGCTCGACGCCGCTCTTGCCGCGGAAGCGGAACTTCAGCGTGTCGCCGCGCACGCGCACCTGCCGCTCGCGCAGCGTGGTGAGGCCGAAGGATTCGTTCTCGCGAGCGTATTCCTCGTTGCCGACCCGAATGTAGGTGGTCTCGAGCAGCCGAACCAGCGCTGCCAGCACCTTCTCGCGCGGCAGGCCCGGACGGGCGAGATCGCGCGTGGTTCTGCGCCGGATTGCCGGCAGGGCCTTCGCGAAAGCGATCATCCGGCCGTACTTGGTCTCGTCACGGACCTCGCGCCAGCGGCGGTGATAGCGGTATTGCTTGCGGCCGCGCGCATCGCGCCCGGTTGCCTGTAAGTGGCCGTCCTCGCGGGGGCATATCCACACCTGCTGCCAGGCGGGCGGGATGGCGAGCGCCCGGATGCGCCTCAGAGTCGGCGTATCGTGGACGAGCGACCCGTCGGGCGCGTAATAGCGGAATGCGGCGCCGGCGCGGCGCCGCCGGATGCCGCGTCCCTGGTCCGCGACGTAGCGCAGCCCGGCCGCCCGCGCCGAGCGCTGCGGGGGCAGAAGCGGCAGGCCGCTGTAAGAGTTGCCGTTCGGCACGCGGCTTCCTTCGCAAAGCGCGTGCTACGGTAACATTGCGCGCGAGATGGTCCCCCCGCGCTTCCTTGCCGCGAAGCTGCAGCAGCTCGTCGATCGGATCGACCCGCAGGCGGGCCGCTACCGGATGCTTTTCGAGACCAGCCCGCTGCCGATGTGGGTGGTCGACGACGAGACCCTCGGTTTCCTGGCCGTCAACGACGCTGCGGTGCGGCTGTACGGCTACTCGCACGAGGAGTTTCTCGGCATGACGGCGAACCGCTTCCTGTCGCACACGCGGGCCGGCAGCGTGTTCCGCGGCGTGTTTCGCCATGCCCGCAAGAACGGCGAGCCGCTCGAGGTCGACGCGGTCGGCCACCTGGTCGGCTGGCGCGGCCGGCCGGCGCGTCTCGTCGTGATCAACGACATCAGCGAGCGGCTGCGCGCCCAGGCCGCGCTCGAGCGGGTGAACCGCGAGCTCGAGCTCTCCCACGAGCGCCTGCGCGCGCTTTCCCGCCGCCTGCTCGAGATCCAGGAAGAGGAGCGCGGCCGCCTCGCGCGCGACCTGCACGACGACATCGGCCAGGCGCTTACGGCGCTCAAGATCCAGGTCGAGTCGCTGCGCACGGCGGCCGTCGACGAAACGCAGCGGGGACGCGTCGCGCACCGAGTCGAGGAATGCGTCGAGACGATCCAGAGCACGCTCGAGCGCGTGCGCCAGCTCTCCCTCAGCCTGCGTCCGCCGCAGCTCGACGACCTCGGGCTCGCCGCCGCCCTGCGCTCGCATCTCGACCGTCAGGCGCGGGTCGCCGGCCTCGCGCCGCATTTCGACGCCGACGAGGCCCCGCACGACATCGCCCCGGAAACCGAGACGGCCTGCTTCCGCGTCGCGCAGGAGGCCATTACCAACGTGCTGCGGCACGCCCGCGCGCGTAACCTCTGGCTGCGCCTTTTCGACTCGGGCGGGCGCCTCGCGCTCTCGGTGCGCGACGACGGTCAGGGCTTCGACGTGACGAGCGTGCGCGGCCTCGGCCTCGCCGGCATGGAAGAGCGCACCGCGCTCGCCGGCGGCTCGCTCGAGCTGCACGCCTTCCCCGGCAAGGGCACGGTGGTGCTCGCCACCTTCCCGATCGCGGCGGGCGCGACCGAGAAGGCCGCCTGATGATCCGCGTCCTGCTCGCCGACGATCATGCGCTCGTGCGCGCCGGGATTCGCTCCCTGCTCACTGCCATGGCGGAGGTCGAGGTGGTCGGCGAGGCCTCGAGCGGCGAGGAGGCGCTCGAGCTTGCGCAGCGCCAGCACCCCGACGTCGTCCTGATGGACATCGCCATGCGCGGCATCACCGGCCTCGAAGCGGCGGCGGCGATGCGCGAACGCATGCCGTCGGTGCGCGTGGTGATCCTTTCCATGCATTCCGGGGAGGAGTACGTGCTGCAGGCGCTGCGCGCCGGCGCGGCGGGGTATCTGCTCAAGGATGCGGCGACGGGCGAGCTCGAGCTCGCGCTGCGCAGCGTCATGCGCGGCGAAAGCTGGCTGAGCCCCGCGGTTTCGCGCCAGGTCGTGGAAGGCTATGTGCAACGCACGGGCGGCGAAACGGCGCCGGAAGTACTCACTGCGCGCCAGCGCGAGGTGCTGCGGCTCGTCGCCGGCGGCAAGAGCACGAAGGAAATCGCTTTCCTGCTCAACCTCTCGGTCAAGACGGTCGAGACGCATCGCGCGCAAATCATGGACCGCCTCGGCATACGCGATGTGGCCGGCCTCGTACGCTATGCGCTGCGCACGGGGCTCGTGCCGCCGGATGCATGACAGGACTTTATGAGCGCCGACAGTTTATGACTTCGGCGAGGAAATTTCCGATAGCGTGAACGCGCCGCGCGCCTTAGTCTTGCGCCATGCCTGAAACCACGCGCGCCCGGCGGGTGGCGATCGCCGACGGCAGCACCGCTTTTCTCGATGCTGCCGCCACTTACGTCTCCACGCTTCCCGGATTCACGCTGGCCGGCACGGCCCGCACCGAGCCGCAAACCGTCGAGCTGGTGCAGTCGGCCATGCCCGACGTGCTGATCCTCGATCTCGGCATCGGTCAGCGCAAAGGCCTCGAGCTGGTGCGCCGCCTCAAGGCGACGCCGGCGGCGCCGGTGATCGTTGCGCTTTCCCTCTTCTACTCGCCGCAGGCGCTCGCCGCGGCGCGGCGCGCAGGCGCCGACGAGCTGGTGGGCAAGGAGCGCTTCATTCACGGCCTTTCGCAGGCGTTCGCGCGGCTTTTTCCAGGCGTCGCCTGAAGACGCTCATTTCCTTCTCGGCCTGACGGTCTCCCTTGCCGTGCGCGGCCTCGATGCCGCGCCGGTAGGCTTCCAGCGCTTCGTCGTTGCGACCGGCGCTCTCGAGCGAGCGGCCGAGCGCCTTCCATGCCGCCGAGTACAGCGGGTCGCGCTCCAAAGCGTCGCGCAGGAATTGAGCGGCGCGGGCATGATCGCCCGCCTTGGCGTACTCGATGCCGAGCGAATAGCGCAGCAGCGCGCCATCGCGCGGCGTGCCGAGCAGCTTCTCTAGGTTCGAAATCATTGGGCTAAGATACCCGCCATGAAGACCCCGATCCACACGCGAGATGCGCCGGAAGCGATCGGCACGTACTCGCAGGCGGTGCGGGCGGGCGCTACCGTGTACCTCTCCGGGCAGATCGGCCTCGATCCCGCGAGCATGCAAATGGCCGAGGGCATCGAGGGGCAGACGCATCGCATCTTTCGCAACTTGAGCGCCGTCGCCGCGGCCGCCGGCCTCTCGCTCGACCATTGCGTGCGCATGACCGTGTACCTCACCGACCTCGCGCATTTCGCGCGTGTCAACGAGATCATGGCGCAGTATGTGCGAGCGCCTTACCCGGCGCGCGCCGCCGTCGGCGTCGCCGGCCTGCCGCGCGGCGCCCTCGTCGAGATCGACGCGATCCTGCAGGCCGATTGAGGCGTCCGTAGACAATCCGGTCGCGAAGCTCGGGCTGCGCCTGCGCCTCGACTTCGTGCTGCATTTGCCGCTGCGCTACGAGGACGAGACGCGTCTCACCGCGCCGCAGGCCGCGCTGCCGGGCCAGCCCGTACTGGTCCAAGTGCAGCCGCAGCGCGCCACGATTGCCTTCCGCGGCAAGCGCCAACTGCTCGTCGAGGCGGACGGCCTGTCGCTGCGCTTCTTCCATTTCCGCGCGAGCCAGCTCGCGCAGTTCAAGCAGGCGATAGCGCAGGGCAGGCAGCTGCGCGCCTTCGGCGAGGTGCGCCGCGGGCTGGCGGGCGCGGAGATGATCCATCCGCGCTACCGTTTTGTGCAGGCCGCGGAGCCGCTGCCCGAGACGCTGACGCCGGTCTACCCGGCCGCCGCCGGCATCGGCCAGGCGAAGCTGCGGGCGAAAGTGCTCGAGGCGCTCGACGCCGGGCCGCTCGAGGACACGCTGCCGCCCGAGCTGCGCGCGCGACACGGCCTTGCAGCGTTCGACGAGGCGGTGCGCCTGCTGCACCGGCCGCCGCCCGCGGTCGAGCTGGCCGCGCTCGCCGGCCGTACCCATCCGGCCTGGCGGCGCGTGAAGTTCGATGAGCTCCTCGCACAGCAGCTCTCTCTCCGCTTCGCCTACGCTACGCGCCGACGGCGCAAGGCGCCGGCGCTGCGCGCCGACGGCGAGCTGCTCAAGGCGTTCGTCAGCCGTCTGCCGTTCGAGCTGACGCACGCACAGACGCGCGCGCTGAACGAGGTGCTGCGCGATCTCGCGCAGCGGCATCCGATGCAGCGCCTGCTGCAAGGCGACGTCGGCAGCGGCAAGACGATCGTTGCCGCCATCGCCTGCCTCGCCGCCGCGGACGCCGGGCTGCAGGCCGCCGTCATGGCGCCCACGGAAATCCTCTCCGAACAGCACGCGCGCAAGTTCCGCGAATGGCTGGCGCCGCTGGGCGTGCGCATCGCCTGGCTCCACGGTTCTCTTTCACAGAAGGAAAAGAAGCAGGCGCTCGCCGCCATCGCCTCGGGCGAGGCGCAAATCGCCATCGGCACGCATGCCCTGCTGCAGCAAGGCGTCGAATTCGCGCGGCTCGGCCTCGCGGTGGTGGACGAGCAGCACCGCTTCGGCGTGCAGCAGCGCCTGACGCTGCGCAAGAAGGGCGAGGAAACGGTGCCGCACCAGCTCATGATGAGCGCGACGCCGATTCCTCGCACGCTCTCGATGACCTACTTCGCCGACCTCGACGTCTCGGTGATCGACGAGCTGCCGCCCGGCCGCCGACCGGTGGCGACGCGCCTCTTCGCGGCCGATCGCCGCGCCGAGGTGCTCGCGCGCATCCGCGCTGCCTGCGCCGAGGGTCAGCAGGCCTACTGGGTCTGCCCGGTCATCGAAGAGTCGAGGAAGGGCGTGCAGACCGCGGTGGAGACGCACGATCTGTTGCGCGAGGAGCTGAAGGACCTGAGGGTCGGACTTCTCCACGGCCGCCTGCCACCGGCGGAGAAGGCGGCGATCATGCAATCGTTCGCGGCGGGCGAGACCCAGCTGCTCGCATGCACGACGGTCATCGAGGTCGGCGTCGACGTGCCGAACGCCTCGCTGATGGTGATCGAGAGCGCCGAGCGCTTCGGCCTCGCGCAGCTGCACCAGCTGCGCGGGCGCATCGGCCGCGGGGCGCGGGAAAGCGTCTGCATCCTGCTCTTCTCCGAGCCGCTCGCCGAGACGGCGCGCCAGCGGCTGAAGATCATCTACGAGAACGGCGACGGCTTCGCCATCGCGCAGCGCGATCTCGAGCTGCGCGGGCCGGGCGAAGTCCTCGGCGAGCGACAGAGCGGCCAGCCGCTGCTTCGCTTCGCCGACCTCGAGCGCGATGGCGCGCTCGTCGAGGCCGCGATCGCCGCGGCGACGGAGATGACCGAGCGCCACCCGGCCGCGGCACGCTCGCATGTCGAACGCTGGCTCGGCTCGCGGCGCG
>DASQYN010000455.1:0-7111 GCA_035639215.1 Burkholderiales bacterium | reverse complement strand
AGCTGAAGATCGGCTTCATCACGACGATGAGCGGCCCGCAGGGCATCATCGGCAAGCATATGAGGGACTCGGTGGAACTCGCACTCGACCATCTCGGCCACAAGATGGGTGGCCTGCCGGTCGAGGTGGTCTACGGCGACGACCAGACCAAGCCCGACGTCGGCGTGCAGCTCGCGAACGAGATGATGCAGAAGGACCACGTCGACATCGTCTCCGGCGTCATCTGGTCCAACGTGATGATGGCGGTCGTCCCGGTGGTCACGGGCGCCGGCAAGATCATGGTCGGCGCGAACGCCGGCGCGAGCCCGCTCGCCGGAAGCCAGTGCAACCGCCTGTACTTCTCCGCCTCCTGGAACAACGACGAGTCGCCCGAGGCGATGGGCAAGCACCTGCAGGACACGGGTGTGCAGGACCTGTACGTCATGGCGCCGAACTACCAGGCCGGCAAGGACATGGTGGCGGGGCTCAAGCGCTACTACAAGGGCAGGATCGTCGACGAGGTGTACACCAAGCTCGGGCAGCAGGACTATCAGGCCGAGATCACCCAGCTACGCTCGAAGAACCCGAAAGCGGTGTTCGTCTTCTATCCGGGCGGCATGGGCGTGCAGTTCGTGCGGCAGTACACGCAGGCCGGCCTGCGCGAGCAGATCCCGCTCTACTCCGTGTTCACGGTCGACGAGACGACACTGCCGGCGCTCAAGGACTCGGCGGTCGGCCAGTACGAGGCACGCTTCTGGAGCCCGGACCTCGACGTGCCGGCGAGCAAGAAATACGTCGCCGACTTCCGCAAGAAGTACGGTTACACCCCTTCATTCTACGGAGCGCAAAGCTACGACGCGATGCTGCTCATCGATTCCGCGGTGCGGGCAGTGAAGGGCAACGTGAAGAATACCGATGGCATGGTCGCGGCCATGGAGAAGGCGAATTACGACTCGATTCGCGGCGCGTTCAAGTTCAACGTGAACCATCATCCGATCGAGGACTTCTACCTGCTGAAGGGCGTCAAGGAGGCGAACGGCGAGGTGCAGATGCACATCGTGCAGAAGGTCTTCGACGACCACAAGGACGCGTACTACCAGGAATGCAAGATGAAGTGAGGCGGCGGCCTCACGCCTAGGAAAGACGGGGCGCGGCACACGCGCCCCTTTTTTCATGTATCTCACTCTCGTCTTCGAGCAGCTGCTGAACGGCATCCAGCTCGGCGTCATGCTCTTCCTGATGGCCGCCGGGCTGACGCTCGTGCTCGGCATCATGAACCTGGTCAACCTCGCGCACGGCGCGCTCTACATGGTGGGCGCGTATCTCTTCGTCGCGGCGGCGCAGTGGACCGGCTCGTACGCGCTCGGCGTGGCGCTCGGCCTCGCCGGAGCGCTGGTGGTCGGCATGGCGGTCGAGGTGACGACGATGCGGCCGCTCTATTCGCGCGACCACCTCGACCAGGTGCTCGCCACCTTCGGCCTGATCCTGTTCTTCAACGAGCTCGTCGCCATCCTCTGGGGCCGCGCCTCGCTCTACACCAGCCTCCCCGACTGGCTGTCGGGCCATGTAAAGCTGTTCCCCGGCTCGAGCTACCCGGTGTACCGGCTCGCCGTCATCGGCGTCGGCCTCGCCGTCGCGGTCGCGCTCTGGTACGTCGTGACGCGCACTCGCCTCGGCATGCTAATCCGCGCCGGCGCGGCGAACCGCACCATGGTGGCGGCGCTCGGCGTGAACATCCGGCTGCTCTACACCGTGGTGTTCGGCGTCGGCGCGGCGCTCGCGGGACTGGCCGGCCTGATGGCCGGGCCGATCTACTCGGTGCAGCCCGGCATGGGCGAGCTGATCCTCATCCAGGTGTTCGTGGTGATCGTCATCGGCGGCATCGGCTCGGTGCGCGGCGCGCTGGTCGGCGCGCTGATCGTCGGCATCGTCGACACGATGGGGCGCGCCTTCCTCAAGCCGCTGCTCGGCAGCCTGATCTCGCCCACCGCCGCGGAGGCCGCCGGACCGGCGCTCGCCTCGATGCTGATCTACCTGCTGATGGCGGTCGTGCTCGCCGTCAAGCCGGCCGGGCTGTTCGCCAGCCGATGAGCAGGCGAACGATCTTTTGGACGATTGCGGTCCTGCTTCTCGCGCTCCTGCCCGCCGTCGTCGCGGCGCTGAATCAGCCGTACTACCTGGAGCTCGCACGCCGGGTGATGATCTTCGCCATTGCCGCGGTGAGCCTCGACCTGATCCTCGGCTACGGCGGCATGGTGTCGTTCGGCCATGCGGCGTATCTCGGCATCGGCGGCTACGCGGTCGGCATCCTCGCCTTTTACGGCGTGACCAACGGCTGGCTGCAGCTCGCCGTGGCGGTCGGCGCCTCGGCGTGCGTCGCCGCCGCGATCGGCGCCGTGTCGATCCGCACGAGCGGCGTCTACTTCATCATGATCACGCTCGCCTTCACCCAGATGCTCTACTACCTGGGCATCTCGCTCGAGGAGTTCGGCGGCGACGACGGCATGCGGCTGAAGAGCCGCAGCGATTTCGGCTTCGTCGACCTCGCCAATCCGGTGCAGTTCTACTACGTCGTGCTGGTGCTGATGCTTGCGGCAATCTATCTCACGCAGCGCATCGTCAACTCGCGCTTCGGCATGGTGATCCGCGCCGCGAAATCGAACGAGGCGCGTACCCGCGCGATCGGCCTCTCGCCGTATCCGTACCGCCTGCTCGCCTTCGTCATCGCCGGCGCGCTCGGCGGCGTGGCGGGCGCCCTGCTCGTCAACCATACGGCTTACCTCACGCCGGACTTCATGCACTGGACCCGCTCGGGCGAGATCATGTTCATGGTGATCCTCGGCGGCATGGGCACGCCCGCCGGCCCGCTCGCCGGCGCCGCGGCGCTGCTCGTCGTCGAGGACGTGCTCTCGAGCTGGACCCAGCACTGGCAGGTGATCCTCGGGCCGCTGCTCGTGCTCTCGGTGATCTTCTTCAAGCGCGGCCTCTCCGGGATCTTCCGGCGCGATGCTTGAAGTCAGAGGATTGACGAAGAATTTCGGCGCGCTGCGCGCCTCCGACGGCATCGACTTCGACGTGCGCGAAGGCGAGACCCACGCGGTGATCGGCCCGAACGGCGCCGGCAAGACCACCTTCATCGGTCAGCTCGCCGGCAACCTTCGCCCCGACGCCGGCAGCATCGTGTTCGCCGGCGAGGACATCACTGCCCTGCCCGCGCCGCGGCGCGCCCGCAAGGGTCTGGCGCGCTCCTTCCAGATCACGAGCATCTACAGGGAATTCACCGCGCTCGAGAACGTCGCGCTCGCGGTGCAGGCCTGCACCGGGCACTCCTTCCGCTTCTGGCGACCCGCCTTCCACGAGCAGGCGCTACGCGCGGCGGCCGAAGCCATCCTCGACGACGTGGGCCTCGCGGCGCGCGCAGGCATCGTCGCCGCGAACCTGTCGCATGGCGAGCAGCGCCAGCTCGAGGTCGCCATGGCGCTCGCCACGCGCCCGCGGCTGCTGCTCCTCGACGAGCCGATGGCCGGCATGGGCGCCGAGGAGTCGCAGCGCATGATCGCGTTCCTCGCCTCGCTGAAGCAGCGCCACGCCATCATCCTCGTCGAGCACGACATGGACGCGGTGTTCCGGCTCGCCGACCGGATCTCGGTGCTGGTCTACGGGCGCGTCATCGCCACCGACGCGCCGCAGAACATACGCAACAACGAGGAGGTGCGGCGCGCCTACCTCGGCGAGGACGCCTGATGCTGCAGGTCGCGGATCTGCAGACCGCCTATGGCCGCAGCCAGGTGCTGTTCGGCGTGTCGCTCGAGATCGGCAGGGGCGAAGTGGTCAGCCTGCTCGGCCGCAACGGCATGGGCAAGACGACGACGGTCAAGTCGATCATGGGCATCGTGCGACCGCGCGCCGGCGAAGTCCGCCTGGAGGGAAAGCCGCTCCAGGGCCTGCCGTCCTACCGCATCGCCCAGGCGGGCCTCGGCCTCGTCCCGGAAGGAAGGCAGGTCTTCCCGAATCTCAAGGTCCACGAGAACCTCGTCGCCACCTCGCGCCTCGGCCCGTGGACGCTCGAGCGCGTCTTCTCCCTGTTCCCGAACCTCCGGGAACGCCAAGGTCACTACGGCAACCAGCTCTCGGGCGGCGAGCAGCAGATGCTCGCCATCGGCCGCGCGCTGATGACCAATCCCCGGCTGCTCATCCTCGACGAGGCGACCGAGGGCCTCGCGCCGCGCATCCGCGCAGAGATCTATCGCTCGATCGGCACGCTCAAGGAAGCCGGCGTGTCGATCCTGGTCATCGACAAGGATGTCGGTGCGTTATCCCGGGTAGCCGACCGTCACTATGTGCTCGAGAAGGGGCGCGTGGTGTGGAGCGGCACGTCGGCCGAGCTGACCGCCGACGCGGGGGTGCGGCACCGTTATCTCGGCGTGTGACACGAGCGTATACTTTTTTCATGGGAAATCTGGCAACGCCCGAGGCGCTCCTGGCGCGCTGGCAAGAGGTGCTCGGAGATCCGGCGCTGCGCGACCTACCCTACAAGATCGAGCTGAACTCGTGGGGCAAGGTCGAGATGACCCCGGCCAGCAATCGGCATGGGCGGCTCCAGGCGGTGCTCGCCCTCGAGCTCGGCCGGCAGCTGCAGGGCATGGTCATCACGGAATGTTCTATCCTCACCGGAATCGGCATTCGCGTTCCGGACATCGTGTGGGCGTCACCGGCGTTCATGCAGGCTTTTGGCGAGATCACGCCCTTTACGCGCGCGCCGGAAATCTGTGTCGAGATTCTTTCCCCATCAAACGTGGAAGCCGAGGTCGTGGAGAAGACGGCCGCCTATCTGGCCGCGGGCGCCGATGAAGTATGGCTCGTGCCGGAAGACGGCGCCGTGCGCTTCGTCGGCCCGAGCGGGGAGCAGCCGGCAAGCCGCTTCCCCATAGCGCTCTCGCTTCCGGCGCGGCTGAAGAGCCGGCCGTGAAGCGCGAGAACGTCATCGGCCGGGCGAACGTCGAGGACACGCCGGAGCTCGAAACCTACTACCGAGAGCTGGAGCGCGAAGAGCTCGGCGCGCTGTGGACGGTGGCGAACGAGATCGAGCCCTGGTACCCGCAGCCCAAGTCGATGCCCATGCTTTGGCGTTGGAAAAGCGTCGAACCCTTCGTGAGAAGAGCGGCGACTCTGGTGTCGGCGGAGAAGGCGGCGCGCCGCGTGGTGATGCTGGTCAATCCGGGGCGCAAGGAGTGGAGCGCGGCGGCGGGCCTGCTCTACACCGGCGTGCAGATCATGAACCCGGGCGAGTTCACCTCCGCGCACCGGCACCAGGCCTCGGCGCTGCGCTTCGTCATGGAAGGCCGCGGCGCGTACACGGTGGTCGACGGCGAGCGCCTGAGCCTCGGCGCACGCGACCTGGTGCTGACGCCGAACGGCACGTGGCACGACCACGGCGTCGCAGCGGACGGCACGCAGTGCGTCTGGCAGGACGGGCTCGACATCCCGCTCATGAACTCGCTCGACGCCAACTTCTACGAGGTGCATCCGCAGGTCGTACAGACCCCGGCAGCGCTTTCTCGCGACAACTGGGCCAAGCCTTACTCACCGATATTCCTCTACAAATGGGACGAGAGCTACGCCGCCTTGAAGAAGGACGGTGCGGCGTATGAGTACCGTAACCCGCTCACCGGCGGACCGATCATGCCGACCATAGGCGCTCGGCTGGAACGGGTGTCGGGCACCCAGAAGAAGAAAAGACATACCGGGAGCATGATCTATCAGGTGGCCGAAGGCCGAGGCTGCTCCGAGATCGGCGGCCGGCGCTTCGACTGGGAAGAGAAGGACATCTTTTGCGTGCCTTCCTGGACGTGGTACGCGCACAGCGCGCCGCGCGAAGCGGTGCTCTTCTCGTTCCACGACCTGCCCGCGATGCGCTCGCTCGGCCTTTATCGCGAGGAAACGGGCTAGTCGATCCTGATGTGAGCGCTGCGGATCACCTCCGTCCAGCGCTCGGTGTCCTGCCGGATCACCTGCGCCATCTCCTCGGGCGTCGAGCCGAGCGGCTCGGCCTGGAAGTCGAGCAGGCGCTTGCGGAAGTCGGGCTGACGCACGACCGCGGCGACCGCGGCGGAGAGCCGCGCCACGACGCTCGGCGGCGTGCCGGGCGGCGCGACGATGCCCATCCAGGTCTCGGAGTGGAATCCGGGCAGCTTCTCGCCGATCGCCGGCGCGTCGGGAAAGGCGGCAATGCGGCTCGTCGAGCCGACGCCGAGCAGCTTCAGCTTGCCGCTTTTCACGTGCGGCATCATGGTGATGAGGTTGTCGAACATCACGTCGACCTGTCCGCCGAGGAGATCGGTGAGCGCCGGCGCGGTGCCCTTGTAAGGCACGTGCAGCAGGTCCACCTTCGCCATCGACTTGAAGAGCTCCGCGGTAAGGTGCGTGCTAGTGCCGTTGCCCTGCGAAGCGATGGTGAGCTTGCCGGGATTGGCGCGCGCCAGCGCGAGCAGCTCGTCGAGACTCGCCGCCGGGACCTTCGGCGAGGCGACGAGCACGTTCGGATAGCTCGCGATGAGGCTCACCGGTACGAGCTTCGACGGATCGAAGTCGAGCTTGTAGAGCAGATGGTTGATGGTGAGGATGTGCGGCGGCGAGGAGAGCAGCGTCAGGCCGTCGGGCTCCGCACGGAACACCTGCTCGGCGCCGAGATTGCCGCCGGCCCCCGCGCGGTTCTCGACCAGCACCTGCTGGCCGATCAGCGCCGGCAGGCGCTCGGCGGTGAGGCGCGTCAGCGCATCGGCGGTGCCGCCGGGCGGAAACGGCACGACGATGCGCACCGGCTTCGCGCCCTGGGCAGCAGCGTGGGCGGTCATCGCAAAGAACACGAGGCAGAGCCATTTCATGCGGGCACCTCCACTCCAAGCGAACGGGCGAGCGAGCGCAGCTCTTCGAGCACGCCGGGCGCGACGGGAATGTCGCTGGCCCGCTTCACGGCATTGCGGCCGCCGCGTTCCCCGGGCATGAGGATCTCGGCGCCGGGCTGCGCGGGCAGCGCCTTGATGAGGCGTTTTAGTCTTTCGATTTCCTCGGTGAATTTCTTCAGCGGGACGAAGCGCGCGACATCGATGGCGATGACCAGTCCGTTCTGGGT
>DASQYN010000454.1:0-4767 GCA_035639215.1 Burkholderiales bacterium | reverse complement strand
GGACCAAGATCGAGCTGGCGGTCTATGACGAGCGCGGCATCGAGCGGCTGGGTCGCCGCGTCGCCACGCCGCACGCCGGCTACGATGTCGCGCTCGAGGAGCTGGCGCGGCAGATCGTCGCCGCCGAGCGCGAGGCGGGCGGCCGCTGTAGCGTCGGCATCGGCATGCCGGGCGGCGTCTCGCCGAAGAGCGGTCGCGTCTTCAACGCCTACAACACGCCGTTCAACGGCCGCCGGCTGAAGCACGACCTCGAGGAGAAGATCGAACGCGAGGTCCGCGTCGCGAACGACGCGAAGTGCTTCGCGCTTTCGGAAGCGCTCGACGGCGCGGCGGCCGGCGCCCGCGTCGTGTTCGGCGCCATTCTCGGCACGGGCGTCGGCGGCGGCCTCGTGGTGAGCGGCGACGTGCTGCGCGGCCACAACGGCATCTCGGGCGAGTGGGGCCATACGCCGCTGCCATGGATGCAGGCCGACGAGTATCCCGGGCCGCTCTGCTTCTGCGGCCGCACCGGATGCATCGAGCAGTTCATCGCCGGCCCGGCGCTCGCGCGCGACAAGGCGGCGCGCGGCGAGGAGATCGCCATGGAGGTGCACGAGGACCGGGTGGCGCGCGCGCTTTCGGTGGTGGTCAACTTCCTCGACCCCGACGTGATCGTGCTCGGCGGTGGGCTTTCCAACCTCGAGCGGCTCTACGTCGTGGTGCCGCGCCTGCTGACGCGCTACGTGTACGCCCAGAGCTTCGAGACGCCGATCCTCAAGGCGCGTTTCGGCGATGCGAGCGGCGTGCGCGGCGCGGCGATGCTATGGCCGGCTTAGCGCATGTCCGATGAGCTTCAGGTCCTTCACGAAGGCGGCGAACGCCGCCTCGCGCTCGGCTTCGTCCTGGAGCCGCAGCAGCGCCGACGGATGAAGCGTGGCGAACACGTAGGGCGCGAGCGCGCTCTCGACGAACTCGCCGCGCTGCGTGGACACCTTGAAGTCCTTGCCGATCACGGCTTTCGCCGCGGTCGCGCCGAGGCAGACGACGACCTGCGGCTTGATCGTCGCGAGCTCGCGCTCCAGCCACTGGCGGCAGGCGTCGATCTCGCGCTGCGCGGGTGTCTTGTGCAGGCGCCGCTTGCCGCGCGCTTGCCATTTGAAGTGCTTGACCGCGTTGGTGATATAGACCTCGTCGCGCGCCACGCCTGCGGCCGCGAGCGCCCGGTCGAGGAGCTTGCCGGCCGGGCCGATGAAAGGCAGGCCCTTCTTGTCTTCCTCGTCTCCGGGTTGCTCGCCCACGAGCATCACCCGCGCGTCGGGCGAGCCGGCGCCGAACACGGTCTGCGTGGCGTTAGCCCAGAGGGCGCAGGCCTGGCACTTGCGCGCCTCTTCGCGCAGGGCTTTCAGCGTCTGCGGCATATCGAACCTTAGAATCGGCGAAATGAAAAAGATTGCACTCCTGACGAGCGGCGGCGACGCCCCGGGGATGAATGCC
This sequence comes from Burkholderiales bacterium, assembly GCA_035639215.1. GTDB lineage: Bacteria > Pseudomonadota > Gammaproteobacteria > Burkholderiales > SG8-39 > SCGC-AG-212-J23. Next base: position 3,294 of record DASQYN010000454.1, on the reverse strand, counting down.
GCGGTGCGGGCGGTGGTACGCGGCGCGCTTTCCTACGGCTGGGAGGTGTTCGGCGTCAGGAACGGCTACGCCGGGCTGCTCGCCGACCACATGGAGCCGCTCGCCGCGCGCGACGTCGGGGGCATCATCCAGGCTGGCGGCACGGTGCTCGGCAGCGCCCGCTGTCCCGAGTTCGCCGAGCCCTCGGGACGGGCGCAGGCGCTCACCAACCTCGAGAAAAGAAAGGTCGAGGGCCTGGTCGTCATCGGCGGCAACGGCTCCCAGTCGGGCTCGGCGAGCCTCGCGCGCGAGGGGTTTGCGGTGGTCGGCGTGCCCTCCACCATCGACAACGACCTGTACGGCAACGACGTGTCGATCGGCTGCGACACGGCGATCAACATCACCCTGGAGGCGATCGACCGGCTGCGCACCACCGCCTCGTCCCACCAGCGCGCCTTCGCCGTCGAGACGATGGGCCGCAACTGCGGCTACATCGCGCTCATGGCCGGCATCGCCGGCGGCGCCGAGGTGATCGCCCTGCCCGAGCACGAGCTCGAGCCGGCGGACGTCGCCGAGCGGCTGCGCGCCGCCTACCAGCGCGGCAAGACGCATGCGCTCGCGGTCATCGCCGAAGGCGCGAAGTGCGGCGTGCACGAGCTGATGGACTATTACGGCCAGCACCGCCGCTCGATCGGCTTTGACCTGCGCGTCACGCGCCTGGGCCACGTGGTGCGCGGCGGCACCCCGACCGCGGCCGACCGGGTCCTCGCGACGCGGCTCGGCGCCGCGGCGGTCGAGACGCTCGCGCACGCGCAGGGCGTCCTGGTCGGCATGGTGAAGGGCGGCATCGTCACCACGCCGCTGGAGGACATCGCCGGCAAGATGCGGCCCGCGGACGCGAACCTGCTGCAGCTGGCGCGCGTCATGGCGCTGTAGAGCGCTAGGCGAGGCCTTCGAAGAGCTGCACGCTCACCGGCTCGCCGGGCTCCACCGTGCCGCGCTCGTGCTCGAGCACGATGAAGCAGTTGGCTTCCGACATCGAGCGCAGCACACCCGAGCCTTGCTGGCCCGTGGTTTTGACTTGCCACGTTCCTTCTTCCCGGAACAGGATGCCGCGCTGGTATTCGGTACGTCCGGGGACCTTGCGCATCCTTTCAGCGCACGCGGCCTGCAGGAGTGGTATCGCGTAGTCGTCGCTGCGGCCCGAAAGATGGAGCAGCGCGTCGCGCACGAACTGGTAGAACGTCACCATCACCGCCACCGGGTTGCCCGGCAGGCCGAACAAATAGGAATTGCCGATCTTTCCGAATGCCATGGGCCGCCCCGGGCGCATGGCGATCTTCCAGAACAGCACTTCGCCGAGCTTCGCCATCAGCTGCTTCACGAAATCCGCTTCGCCGACCGAGACGCCGCCGGTGGTGATGATGGCGTCGGCGAAGGCGGCCTTCCGGAAAGCGTCTTCCAGCGCTTGCGGGTCGTCGCGCACCACGCCGAGGTCGGTGATCTCCACGCCGAGACGCGACAGCATGCCGTGCAGCGTGTAGCGGTTCGAGTCGTAGACCTCGCCTTCCTTGAGGACCGCGCCGATCGAGGCGAGCTCGTCGCCGGTGGAGAAGAAGGCGACGCGCAGCCGGCGCTTCACGCGCACTTCGCCGATGCCGAGCGAGGCGATGAGGCCGAGCTCCGCGGGCCGAAGGAGTTTGCCGGGCTGCAGGACGGCAACGCCGGTCTTCAGGTCCTCGCCGGCGTAGCGCACGTTCTGCGCGCGCTTCTGCCCCGTCGGCACGACGATGCGCTCGCCCTCCTTCTTCACCGCCTCCTGGATGACGACCGTGTCGGCGCCCGGCGGCATGACCGCGCCGGTCATGATGCGCACGCACTCGCCCGGTCCGACGCGGCCGCCGAACGGCCTGCCGGCGAGCGCGGTGCCGATCTCGCGCAGCGGCGCTTCGATATCGGCGAAGCGCACCGCATAGCCGTCCATGGCCGAGTTGTCGTACGCCGGCACGTCGATCGACGGCACGATCTGCTGGGCCAGCACCCTTCCCAGCGCTTCTCTCACCGGGACTCGTTCGGTGTCGACGAGCGGCGAGAGGCAAGCCCGCATCGCTTCGCGCGCCTTGGCGACATGCAGCGCGTGCGGATCGTAGCCGTCGAGGCAGCTGACGATCTGCGCGATGCCGGTTGCGGCTTTCATTCCCTGGCCAATTCCTCGGGGGTGTTGATGTTGCGGAAGGCGTCGGCCTCGTCGTCGAAGCTCACTTCCACCACCTTGAGCGAGGCGTACCACGAATCGATCTTGCGGCCGCCCTGGGCGAGGAACGCTTCCAGGCCTTCGCGGCAATCGCGCCTCACGAGCGCGAACACCGGGTGGGGCTGATCGCCGGTTTTCGCGACCGCGAGGTCATGGTCTTTCAATTCCTTCTTCAACCGCGAAACCAGATCGGGCGGCAGGAAAGGCGAATCGCACGGCGCCGTCACGGCGAGCTCGTGCCGTACCGCCTTGAGGCCGGCATGCAGCCCGGCGAGCGGTCCGGCGAAGCCGCCGATCTCGTCGCAGACCACGCGAGGACCGAAGGCGCGGTAGCGCTCGAGGTTCTGGTTGGCGTTGATCACGATGTCGTCGACCTGCGGCGCGAGGCGCTCCAGCACCCACTGCACCATCGGCTTGCCGCGCAGCGCCTTCAGGCCCTTGTCGACGCCGCCCATGCGCCGGCCGAGGCCGCCGGCGAGCACGATGCCGCTCACGCCGCTCATGCCGCGCTCCGGAACTGCGAAGGCGGCGCGCCGAGCTCGCGCCGGAACATGGCACTGAAGGCGGAAGGGCTGTCGTAGCCGAGCTCGAGCGCCACCTTGACGATCGGCCGGCCCTCGGCGATCCAGGCGAGCGCGCGCAGCAGGCGCGCGCGTCGCCGCCACTCCGCGAAGCTCATGCCGGTGCGGCGGCGGAAATGCCGGGCGAGCGTGCGCGCGCTGGTTGCGCTGCGCGCCGCAAGCTCGGCGAGCGTCGCCGCCTCGTCGGGCGCGTCGAGGAGCTTGCGGCAGATCGCCGCGAGCGGCGCGACGTTAGGCATAGGCAGGTGATACGGCAGCCGGGGCAGTTGCGCAAGCTCGTCGAGCAGCAGCCGCATCACGCGCCCCGCCGGGCCGCGCACCTCGTATTCGAGCGGCAGTTGCGTGGCGCGCAGGATCAGCTCGCGCAGGAGCGGTGTCACCTCGAGCACCTCGCAGGTCTGCGGCATGCGCGCCGCGGCTTCGCGGCGCACGTAGAGGCTCCTTAACTCGACCGCGCCGGACGCCTTCAGGCGATGCTCG
>DASQYN010000453.1:0-6290 GCA_035639215.1 Burkholderiales bacterium | reverse complement strand
AACTCCGGATGCCACTGCACGGCGCAGACGTAGCCTTTGCCTTTCATTCTTACCGCCTCCACGATGCCGTCGTCGATCGAGCGCGCCTCGACTTCCAGGTCGCGGCCCAGCCGCTTGATCGCCTGGTGGTGTATCGAGACGACGCGGCGCGGACCCAGTTCCCCGTAGAGGCGCGCGAGCCCCGAGCCCGGCTCGAGCCGCACCTCATGGGCGTGCGCGTCGTAGTCGTCGCTGCGGTGCGCCGGCACGTCCTGGTGCAGGCTGCCGCCAAGCGCGACGTTGATCAGCTGCGCGCCGCGGCAGATGCCGAGCAGGGGCTTGCCGGCCGCAACGCACGCCTGCACCAGCTCGATCTCGAAGCGGTCGCGCACCGGGTCGCCGGCCCATTCCGGCGCGAGCGGTTGCTCGCCGTACGCGCGCGGGCTGATGTCCGCGCCGCCCTGCAGCACCACGCCGTCGAGCGCGTTCAGATAGCTGCCGATTTTCGAATTCAGGGGAATCAGAAAAGCCAGCGCGTCTCGCTCGAGCAGCCACTCCGCCACCGAGTGCTCGAGGTAGTCGAGCAGCTTGGTATGGACGCCGCGCGCGCCGGCCTCGGGATGGAACAGGCGCGGCGAGACGCCGATTCTGGCCGAGCTCACGCTTTCAACGCGGCGAGCACTTCCTCCAGCATCTTCTTCGCGTCGCCGAACAGCATCCGGTTGTTGTCCTTGTAGAAGAGCGGATTGTCCACCCCGGCGTAGCCAGACGCCATGCTGCGTTTCATCACGATCGAGGTCTTCGCCTTCCAGACTTCCAGCACCGGCATGCCGGCGATCGGGCTCGCCGGGTCCTCCTGCGCCGCCGGATTCACGATGTCGTTCGCGCCGATCACCATCGCCACGTCGGTGTCCGGGAAGTCGGCATTGATCTCGTCCATCTCGAGGACGATGTCGTAGGGCACCCTCGCTTCCGCGAGCAGCACGTTCATGTGGCCGGGCATGCGGCCGGCGACCGGGTGAATGCCGAAGCGCACGTTGACGCCCCTATCGCGCAGCAGCTTCGTGATCTCGTACACCGCGTGCTGCGCCTGCGCGACCGCCATGCCGTAGCCCGGCACGATGATGACGTTGCTTGCGTTACGCAGCAGGTCCGCCGTTTCGCTGGCGGAAATGGGGTGCACTTCGCCTGCCGGTGCTGTCGCGCCTGAGGCGGCCGGTGTTCCGCCACCGGTGCCGAAACCGCCGGCGATGACGCTGACGAAGTTGCGGTTCATCGCGCGGCACATGATGTAGGAAAGGATCGCGCCGCTCGAGCCCACCAGCGCCCCGGTGACGATGAGCAGGTCGTTCGAGAGCATGAAGCCGGTCGCCGCCGCCGCCCAGCCGGAGTAGCTGTTGAGCATCGAAACGACGACCGGCATGTCGGCGCCGCCGATCGCCATCACCATGTGCACACCGAAGAGGAGCGCGATCAGCGTCATGACCGCGAGCGGCTGCAGGCCCTCGTCGATGCCGTTCGTGCGTATGAACCATGCGCCGCAGGCGATCACGACCAGCAGCCCGAGGAGGTTGATCCAATGGCGTCCCGGGATCAGCACCGGCTTGCCGGTGATCTTCGCCGAGAGCTTGCCGAAAGCGATCAGCGAGCCGGAGAAGGTCACCGCACCGATCAGCACGCCGATGTAGATCTCGAGCTCGTGGATGGTCTTCTCCGCCCCCTCGAAATGCGCGGTCGCCGCCGGGTCGACGTAATTGGCGTAGCCGATCAGCACCGCGGCGAGACCCACCAGGCTGTGCATCAATGCGACCAGCTCCGGCATCTGCGTCATCTTCACCACGCGCGCCGCGTAGACGCCAAGCGCCGCGCCGACCGCGAGGGCGGCGATGATCCAGGGATAGGCGGCCGGGGTGACGTGCGGGCCGGCCACGGTGGCGAGCACCGCGATCGCCATGCCGACCATGCCGAAGAGGTTGCCGCGCCGCGAGGTCTCGGGGTTCGAGAGGCCGCCCAGGCTGAGGATGAAGAGGATGATCGCGCCGAGGTAGGACACCGTGAGAACCGTTGCCGACATGGGGCTTCCTACCGGCGGAACATCTGCAGCATGCGCTGCGTCACGGCGAATCCGCCGAACATGTTGATGCCGACGAGCGCGATGCTCGCCACGGCGAGGCCGATGATCCAGGCGGCCGGCCGCTCGACGGCGCTCTCCAGGGGAGGCGCGACCTGGACCAGCGCGCCGATCGCGATGATGCTGCTGATCGCGTTGGTCACGCTCATGAGCGGCGTGTGCAGCGCCGGCGTCACGTTCCAGATCACCATGTAGCCGACGAAGCAGGCAAGCACGAACACGGTGAAGTGAGCGAGGAAGGCCGCCGGCGCGTTCGCGCCGACGAACCAGAAGAGCAGCGCCGCCATGAGAAAGACCGCAGCGGTCCAGCGCGCCGAGGCCGGGGCCTTCGCTTCTCCATGGCCCCCCGCCTTCGCGGGGGCGACCGTGGCTTTCGCCGCGGGCGGCTTGGGCGGGGCGGCCGAGAGCTTGGGCGGCGGCGGCGGCCAGGTGATCGCGCCGTCCTTGATCACCGTGGTGCCGCGAATCACCTCGTCGTCCATGTTGACCTGGATCGCGCCGTCCTTCGCCTTGCACAGCTCCTCGGTGAGGCGCAGCAGGTTCGTCGCGTAGAGCGTGCTCGATTGCCGGGCGAGCCGGCTCGGCAGGTCGGTGTAGCCGATGAGGGTGACGCCGTCCTTGGCCACGAGCTGCCCTGGCTCGGTGAGCTCGCAGTTCCCGCCCTGCTCGGCGGCCAGGTCGACGATGACGCTGCCCGGCTTCATGGACCTCACCATGTCGGCGGTGATCAGCTTGGGCGCGGGTTTGCCCGGGATGAGCGCCGTGGTGATGATGATGTCGGCGTCCTTCGCCTGCCGGGCGAAGACTTCGCGTTGCGCCTTCTGAAAGCCCTCGCTCATCACCTTGGCGTAGCCGCCGACGCCAGAGCCTTCTTCCTGGTAGTCGACGCCGATGAACTCCGCGCCCATCGACTTCACCTGGTCGGCCACTTCCGGCCGGGTGTCGTTCGCGCGCACGATGGCGCCGAGGCCCGAGGCGGCGCCGATCGCCGCGAGGCCCGCCACGCCGGCGCCGATCACGAACACCTTGGCCGGCGGCACCTTGCCGGCGGCCGTGATCTGCCCGGTGAAGAAGCGCCCGAAGGCGTGCGCCGCCTCGATCACCGCGCGGTAGCCGGCGATGTTGGCCATCGAGGAGAGCGCGTCGAGCTTCTGCGCGCGGGAAATGCGAGGCACGCTGTCCATCGCCAGCACGGTCAGCTTTCTCGCCGCGAGACGCTGCATGAGCTCCGGGTTCTGTGCCGGCCAGAGGAAGCTGACGAGCGCAGCGCCGGGGCGCATCAGCTCGACTTCCGCCAGGCTGGGGGCGCGCACCTTGAAGACGATGTCGGCCTTGTCCCAGACCTCGGAGACGATGTCCGCGCCGGCGGCGCGATAGGCATCGTCGGAGAAATTCGCCGCCTCGCCGGCGCCGGACTGCACGGCGACGCGGAAGCCGAGCTTGCGCAGCTTCTCGACGACTTCCGGCACGGTAGCAACGCGCTTCTCGCCTGCCGCGGTCTCGCGCGGCACACCTATCAGCTGCGGCATCGGTTCTCCCCGGATGGGCCGCGATTCTACCGTGGCAGCCAGCGCAGGCGCCTCTCGGCGAGCTCGAACGCCGCCTCGACGAGGAGCGCCAGCGCCGCGGCTGGAACCGCGCCGGCGAGGAGCATCGCATGGTCGTTGAGCGCTAGGCCGGCGGCGATGCGCTCGCCGTAGCCGCCGGCGCCGATGAACGCGGCGATGGTGGCGGTGCCGACGTTGATCACCGCGGAGGTCTTGATGCCGGCGAGGATCGATGGCACGGCGAGCGGCAATTCCACCTTAAGGAGAACCTGCGCCGGCGTGAGCCCGAGGGCTTTACCGGCCTGCACCAGGCCGGCGCCGGTGCCGAGCAGTCCGGTTTGCGTGTTGCGCACGATCGGCAGCAGGGCATAGAGGAAAAGCGCGATGAGGGCGGGCAGCGCGCCGATCCCGCCGAGCAGCGTGATAAGGAAGGCAAACAGCGCGAGCGACGGAATGGTCTGGATCACGCCCACCGTGCCGAGGATCGTTTGGCGCGCGCCCGGCAGTTTCGCCGCGGCGATGCCGAGCGGCACGCCGAGGGCGATGGCGGCGGCGAGCGAGACGCCCACGAGAAGCAGGTGCTGGGCCGTGAGGCGCCCGAAATCGGGGCCCAGGATGGCGTTGATCAGATTCCTGCGGGTTTCGGGGCCGGAAGGCTCCTTCTGGAAGAAGAGCGAGGCGGCCTCGGCGAAGCTCTTGCCCTCGAGCTCCGCCGCGGCGTTCATGCGGATCATCGCCCGCTCGTCGATCGCGCCCTCGAGCGTCTTCAGCCGGGCGAACTGCGCCGGGAAGCGCTGCGGCAGGTCCCGCCGGTAGACGAGCACCGCGTCGTAGCGAGGGAAGAAGCCGCGGTCGTCCGCCAGCACGCGCAGCCGATAGCGCTCGATCTTGGCGTCGGTCGTATAAACGTCGGTCACGTCGATCCTGCCCGCCCCGATCGCCTCGTAGGCGATGCCGTGATCCAGCCCGACCGGCGTCTGCGGCAGCCGGTAGGCGCGCTTCAGCCCCCGCCAGCCGTCGGCGCGGGCCAGGAACTCGATCGAGAGTCCGAGCTTCAGCCGGGGATGCGCCGCGAGATCGGAGAGCGAGCGGATGCCGAGCGCCTCGGCGCGCTCTGCGCGCATGGCAAGCGCATAGCCGTCGTTGAAGCCGAGCGGGATGCCGGCGGCGAGTCCGCGCTCAGCGAGCGCGCGGTCGAGCTCGGCGAGCGCCGGCCGGCCGTTCAGGCCGAGGATCTCGCGCGCGACGGTGCCGGTGTACTCGGGATACACGTCGATCGCTCCGGCCTCGAGCGCGGCGAAGACGATGCCGGTGCTGCCGAGGCCGGGCTTGTGCTCGCCGTGCACGGTGCGCGCAACGATCTCGCCGAGAATGTACGACTCGGTGAAACGCTTCGAGCCGACCTTGATGGTATCGGCGCGCGCCGCGCCGGCAAGCGCCAGGGCGAGCGCGAGAAGGAGCTTCAGCTGACCCGTTCTACCTCGACGCGGCAATCGTAGAACGTGGCGCCGCCCCCGAGGTCCGCGATGCGCTGGGAGGTGAGGTTATTGGCGTTGCGCCCGTCGGGCGAATGCTTCTTCCACCACACGGAGGGCGCGACAACGACCCCCGGGCGCGGCTTGCCGTTCACCCGCGCCCGCAGCGTATAGCTGCCGCGCGCGTTGAATACGCGTACCCGGTCGCCGTCCCGGATGCCGCGCGAAGCGGCATCCTGCAAATGCATGTCGAGATGCGGCTCGCGCTCGAACTCGCGAAAGCGCGCGAGATTGGCGAACGTCGAGTTGAGGAAGTGGCGCGCCGGGGGCGAGAGAAAGGCGAGCGGATAGCGCTCGGCGAGCCGTGCGTCGGCCACCTCGGCCGGCGGATTGTAGAAGGGCAGCGGATCGATACCCTGCTCTTCCAGCCACTCGCTGTAGAGCTCGCACTTGCCCGAAGGCGTGGGGAAGCCGCCTTGCGCGAACGGCGCGAAGCGCTGCGGCAGGTCAAGCCGCTGCCATCCCTGCGCCTTCAGGCGCTCCCAACTCATGTCTCCATTGAGCGCGGTACGGCAGATCTCCTCGTCGGAGTCGCGGAAGCAGGGCTCGCCGAAGCCCATGCGCTCGGCGAGGCGGCGGAAGATCTCGGAGTTCGGCAGCGATTCGCCCACCGGCGCTATCGCCGCGTTGTTGGCGAGGGCATAGAGATGCCCGTAAGACTTGTGCACGTCGACGTGCTCGAGCTGCGTGGTCGCCGGCAAGATGAAATCGGCGTAGTCCGCGGTATCGGTCTGGAAATGGTCGATAACGACGGTGAAGAGGTCCTCGCGGCAGAACCCGGCGATCACCTTGTCCGATTCCGGGCACACCGCGACCGGGTTGTTGTTATAGACGACAAGCGCGCGCACCGGCGGTGTCGCAGAGGTCAGCGCATCGCCGAGCGCCACATGGTTGACGACGCGCGGCCGGCGGCCGGCGAGCAAATCGGGGCGCTCGAGCGCCGCATGGTCGAAGCGGTAGAAATCCGCCGTCGTGAGGGCGAGACCGCCGGCCGCTTCGCGCCACGCGCCGACCAGCGCCGGCAGGCATGCGATAGTGCGGGCGGCGATGCCGCCGCCGGCGTGGCGCTGCATCCCATAGTTCAGGCGGATGGCCGCC
>DASQYN010000452.1:0-4690 GCA_035639215.1 Burkholderiales bacterium | reverse complement strand
CCGGTGCGGCACCCCGGTGATGTACGGATGCACGCTGATCGCCATGACGCGCGCGCTCTTCTCGCCTTCATGGTAGAGCCGGTCGAACTGATCGATGCCGCGGCGCAGCCATTCCTCGGAAGGGTGCTGCTGGATCACCATCATGGAGATGTCGTTCATCTCTACCGTGTACGGCACGGAGACCATCGGCCCGTGCGCGGTCTTGATGAGCGTCGGCTGGTCGTCCAGCACCCAATCGGCGACGTACTCGATGCCCGCCTCCCGCAGCCAGTCGATCGTCTCGTACGTTTCGGTCAGGCCCGGGCTCTCCCAGCCGCGCGGGGCTTTGCCCGTGAATGCCTTGATCGCGGCGATCGTGTCCCGGATGGCGGCTTTCTGGTCTTCCACGTGGTGCATCGGCCGCTGGATCCAGCCGTGCCCCATGAATTCCCAGCCCGCCTTCATCGCCGCCTGCACGACCGGGGGATAGCTCTGGATCACCGAGCCGTTGAGCGCCAGCGTCGCCTTGATGCCGAACTTCTCCAGCACCTCGAAGAAGCGCCAGACCCCGACCCGCATGCCGTACTCGTGCCAGGCCCAGTTGGGAAGGTCGGGGAGCAGGGGCTGTCCAAAAGGAGGCGGCAGGACGGTGCGCGGCATGTTGCGCTCGATCGACCACTCCTCGACGTTGACGATGGTCCAGACCGCGAGGCGCGCGCCGCCGGGGAGCCTGAGCGGCGGCCGATCGACGATCGCGGAATAGGGGATGCGGTCCTTGGGAAGCATGGCCTGGAAAATGAGCTGCCATGTTACGGTAGACTCGCCCCAACTTCGGAGGAGGTTTCGATGATCAGGCTCTTTCTCGGGCTCGCGGCCTGCGCGCTCGCCGGCAGCGCCATGGCGCAGGCGGTCGGCTTCGCGACGCTGCCGCCGGGCAGCCTAAACCACACCACCGCCTCGGCGGTGGCGAAGGTGCTGAAGGAAAAGGCCGGCATCAACATGCTGGTGCAGCCCACCGCGGGCGACAACGTCATCATTCCCATGGTCAACCGCGGCGAATCGATGATGGGCATCGCCAACGCGCCGGAGACCGCGATGGCGATCAACGAGGCAAAGCAGTCCGACGTGCGGCTGCTCGCGGTCGCGCATACCCTGCAGACCGCGTTCTTCGTGCGCAAGGATTCGAGCCTGCGCACGATCGCCGACATGAAGGGCAAGCGCGTGGCGCTCGGCTACTCGGCGATGCGCACCATCGACCTGCTGACCCGCGCGATGCTCGCCACCGCCTCGCTCAGCGAGCGCGACGTGAAGCCGGTGCTGGTGCCGAACGTCGTGCGCAGCGCCGACGATTTCGCCTCCGGCGCCGCCGACATGTTCTTCTTCGCCTTCGGCGGGCCGAAGGTGCGCGAGGTGGACGCGAGTATTCCGCTGCGGGTGCTTGAGATCGACGAGAAAGGCATGCCGGCCGCGCGCAAGGTGACGCCGTACGGCTTCCTCACCCAGGTGCAGCCCGGGCCGATCTTCATCGGCGTGGAAAAGCCGATGAAGGTCTACAGCTTCGATAACCTCTTTCTCATCAACGCCAAGGTGTCCGACGAGATGGCGTACAAGATCCTCGACACGCTGGAGAAGAACCGCGCCGACCTTGCCGCCGTGCAGCCGGTGTTGCGCGCCTTCTCGGCCCAGAACGGCTACAAGAAATACGACATGCCGTACCACCCGGGCGCGCTGAAGTACTACCAGGAGCACCACATCCAGGCCAAGCCGCTGGAGTGACGGCAGCTCGCCCGGCGCGGGCCGCCGCCCTCGCCAAGGACATCCTTCAGGCGCTGCTTCTCGTCTGCATCGTCGGCTGGGTGCTCGACCTGCCGAGGCGCCTGCTCGGCGTCTCGCTGTACACCGAGCAGCTGCTCGCCACCTGCCTCGGCCTGGGTCTCGCGCTGTCTTTCATCGCCCGGCGCGATCGGCCGCCGCACTGGCTGGAATGGCTGGCGGCCGCCGTGTCGCTCGCGATTTGCGGCTACGTCACGGTCCGCTACGAGCCGCTGTCCTACGAGCTCGCCAACCTGCCGACCGAGGGCGTGGTGGGCAGCGCGATCCTCATCTTCGTGGTCATGCTTGCCACCGCGCGCACCGCGGGCGCGACGCTGGTCGGCATCATCCTGGTGCTCGCGGCGTGGGTGTTCGTCGGCCCGCACCTTCCGGCCGACTTCCGCACCCTGCCCGTCTCGCCGCAGCGCCTCCTCGTCTATCTCGGGCTCGACGTGAACGGCATGATCGGCGCGATCCTCGGCGTGGCGATCATCATCGTCGTGCCGTTCACGCTGATGGGCCAGGTGCTGGCCCGCACCGGCGGCTCGGCGTACTTCGCCGACCTCGCGCTCTCGGCGATGGGCCGGTTCCGCGGCGGCGCGGCGAAGATCGCGGTGTTCGGCTCGGCGCTCTTCGGCATGATCTCGGGCGCCGCGGTGAGCAACGTGATGGCGGTCGGCATCGTGACGATTCCGCTCATGGCACGCTCCGGGTTCTCGCCGACGCGCGCCGCGGCGATCGAGGCGGTCGGCTCGACCGGCGGCCAGCTGATGCCGCCGGTCATGGGCGCGGCGGCCTTCATCATGGCCGAGTTCCTGCAGGTCAAGTACGCGGCGGTCGCCATCGCCGCCGTGATTCCGTCGCTGCTTTATTACGCGGCGCTCTTCATGCACGTCGACCTCGAGGCGGCGAAGGCGCGCATCGGCGCCGCGCCGGTCGAGGACAAGCCGCGCTTTTTCGACATCCTGAAGTCGGGATGGCACTTCCCGATCCCGATCGCCTTCCTCGTCGCGACGCTCGCCTGGCCGGAGTTCTTCTCGATTCCGATCGAGCGCGCGGCGGTCTACACGAGCGCGATGATCGCCGTGCTTTCGTGGATCTTCGGCTACCGTGGCCGCCGCGTCAGCCTGCGCGAGATGGGGCGCGCAGTGCTCGATACGGGCCTCGCCGCGCTCGACATCGTGCTCATCGGCGCCGCGGCCGGCCTGGTGGTGGGCGTGCTCAGCGTCTCGGGGATCTCCTTCGGCCTCACGCTGCAGCTCATCGCGCTCTCGGGCGACAGCCTGTTCCTGCTGCTCGTCCTCACCGCGGGCATCAGCATCGTGCTCGGCATGGGCATGCCGACGGTCAGCGTCTACGTCCTCACGGCGACGCTGCTCGCGCCCTCGCTCGTCAAGCTCGGCGTCACGCCGATGGCGGCGCACATGTTCGTCATGTATTTCGGCATGCTGTCGATGATCACTCCGCCGGTCGCGATCGCCGCCTACGCCGCGGCCAACATCGCGCGCGTGCCCGGGTGGAATGCGGGCTGGACGGCGGTGGCGGTCGGCTGGAGCACCTTCTTCATCCCCTTTCTCTTCGTCTTCGAGCCGAGCCTGCTGATGCAGGGACCGCTCTGGCTCTCGGCCTGGAACCTGGCGCGCAACCTGCTCGCCGTTTTCGTCGGCACGGCGGCGGTCGTCGGCTTCGCCTTCTCGCCGCTTGGCGCGGCGCAGCGTGCGCTGTTCGGCGCCGCGGCGCTCGCCATCCTGATTCCGGCCAACGCCTTCCCTGGCGCACAGGCCCTCGACTGGATCGGCCTTGGCGGCGCGCTCGCGCTCCTCGCTCTCAACAAGTGGCGGAACGGCACGCGGTTTGCTGCAAAGCCGGAAGCCACTGGAGATCGACCATGAGACTGCTGCTTCTTCTCGCCGCCGCCGGCGCCGCCTACTGGTACTTCAACCGCAATCGCCGCTTCGTCGGCTCGACGACGAACGCGAGCGATGCGGTCGACGACATCGGGCTTCCGCCCAACCCGCGCCGCGACCAGCTCCTCGACGAGGGCGTCAAGGAAACGTTCCCTGCCAGCGATCCCGTCTCGGTGAGCGCCGAGGGCGAGACCGCCTGGGAGCGCCAGCAGCGCGCGCGCCGCTAGCGCCCCGCTTTACTTCGGCGGCGCCGGGAACTCGACGTACGGCTGGGGAGGCGTCTCGCCCGGCGGCAGATCGGCCGGCGCCGGCTGCCCTGCCGGCCCCAAATGGCGGATGTAGCGATATACCGCTTTCAGGTCCGCAGCGCTCATCGCCCGCACATCGAACCATGGCATCGGCGGGCGGGTTTCGAGCGTCTTCGCTTTCTGGAGCCACTGCTCCTCGGTGAGGCTCTGGAAGTAAAGACGCAGGTTTCGCGGATAGCTCGTGCCCCAAGGCCCGTGCCAGCCCAGCCGGTCGCCGGTGAGCCACTGCGATTCCGGCACCTTGCCGCCGCTCGGCGCATAGCCAGGCGTGTGGCAGTCGTTGCAGCCGCCAATCTCGACCAGGTAGCGGCCGCGCTTGAGCTGCGTGTCCTCCTTGGCGAGCGCGGCGACGGGGACGACGAGGCATGTTGCGAGCAGCAGGGAAATGCCCTTCATCCCTGCCCCCCTGGCGCGCGGAAGTGAATCTCGTGCCGCTGGCCTATCGCCAGCGCTTTCGGCAGGTCGCGCGGCATTTCCTTCACCTCGCGGTCGACCTCCCGAAAGAACGCCTCGGTGTGCGCCGGCGCGTCGAAGATGATGACGCGCGCGGGCTGCTTCGATGCGCCCTGGAAGCCATGCACGGTGCCGCCCGGCGCGTAGACGAAGTCGCCCGCCTGGAAGACCTGCTCGCGCCCGGCGAGATGAAAGCGCACCGACCCTGCGACCACGTAATACGCCTCGTCC
>DASQYN010000451.1:0-2314 GCA_035639215.1 Burkholderiales bacterium | reverse complement strand
GTGGAGGGAGTCGATTCGCTCTCGCCGTCGCTCTTCGGCGCCGCCGCGGCGGAGCTCTTCCAGGACTTCGATTCGGCGCTCGTGCTCGCGTGCGGAACGAGCTACCACGCCGGCCTGGTGGCCCGCCATTGGCTCGAGGGGCTCGCCGGCGTGCGCTGCAACGTCGAGGTGGCGAGCGAATACCGGTATCGCGAGAGCGTCCCCGATTCGCGCGCGCTGGTGGTCGGGATCTCGCAATCGGGCGAGACCGCCGACACGTTGTCGGCGCTCAAGCACGCCCGCTCGACGGGACATGCGCGCTCGCTCGCCATCTGCAACGTCGCTTCGAGCGCCATGATGCGCGCGACGGATCTGCAGTTCCTGACCCATGCCGGCCCGGAGATCGGCGTCGCCTCGACGAAGGCGTTCACCACCCAGCTGGTGGCGCTCCTGATCTTCGCCTTGACCTTGGCCAAGCAGCGCGGCCGGCTGCGCGCCGAGGACGAAGCGCGTCACTGGGCCGCCCTGCGGCGCCTGCCCGGCGCCTTGCGCGCGGTGCTCGCGCTCGAGCCGGCGATCATGGCCTGGGCAGAGCGCTTTGCCCGCCGGGAGCACGCCCTCTTTCTCGGCCGCGGGGCGCACTATCCGATCGCCCTGGAAGGAGCGCTGAAGCTCAAGGAGATCTCCTATATCCACGCCGAGGCTTATCCGGCCGGGGAGCTCAAGCATGGACCGCTCGCCCTGGTAACCGAGGAGATGCCGGTCGTCACGGTCGCCCCGAACGATGCGCTGGTCGAGAAATTGAAATCCAACATGCAGGAAGTGCGGGCGCGCGGCGGCGAGCTCTACGTGATCTGCGATGCCGACACGCGAATCGCCGCATCGCCTTATGTCAACGTCATCCGCCTGCCCGAGAACTACGGCCTGCTATCTCCCTTGCTGCACGTCCTGCCGTTGCAGCTGCTCGCCTATCACGTCGCCGTAATGCGCGGTACCGACGTCGACAAGCCGAGGAACCTCGCCAAATCGGTGACCGTCGAGTGATGAAAACGCTTTCCGAATCGTCCCCTTCCCTTTCCTTCGACTCGCCGCAGGTGAAGTGCATCGCGTGCGGCCATGGCAATGGCGCCGGCGAGCTTTCCTGCCAGGCCTGCGGCTCGTCGCTCGACCTCAAGCTTTGCGCCTCCTGCGAGGCCATCAACGCGATGAAGGCGGAGCGCTGCCACGCGTGCGGCGCCCAGTTCATGGCACCGATCAACGGCAGGATGGTTCCGGTAGCGATGACGTACACGATCGACGCGCCTCGCCGAAGGGACCGTCGCGCGCGGGTGTTTTTCGGCGCGCTCGTTATCGCGGGCGCGCTGGTGCTCGCCTATCGGTATTACGGCGAGGCGCTCGCGCCGGCACTGCAAGCCATGCAGACGCACACGCCGCCGAGCCCACCAGCTCCGCAGCCGGCGCCCGTGCAGGCGGCGGTAATGGAAGCACCCAAAGCGATGCCGGCGAAGGAAGCGCCGAAGGCGGCACCAGTCAAGGAGGCGCCGAAGGTGACGGCAGTTGCAGTGCGGCCTGAAACGCGGCCCGCCCCTCGAGCCAATCGTGCGGTCGTTTCCGCCCACGCTCCGGCGAGCGGTTCTACCGCCGCCGTGCTGGAAGAAGCCGACTCGGCAGTGAAGCAGGATTCCCCGGTCGTCGGCGTGTCGGTCTCTTTGCCGCAAGTGCCGATCACGCACATACGAGTCACGCATACCAAGGCCATGGCCAACGACGTCACGCTTCCGGTGGCGAGCGTCGTTGCACGTCCACGCACCGTGTCCAGTGGCTGTAGCGAACCCGCGGCCGCACTCGGCCTGTGCGGGAGCAACGAGAAAGGGGAGGGGAAGTAGCATGAAAGCATTCGCAATCTCGGTCGTCGCGGCAATGCTGTCGTGGGCGCTGCAAGCGGCGCCGGCGCACGCCGCCGGCGCCGCCTACAAGATCGTCACGGCAGACAAGCGCGGCACCTACTACGCAATCGCCAACGACCTGGCGAAGATGGTCGCGCCTCAGGCCGACATCGATCTGGAGGTGCTCGCCACTTCGGGCTCGGCCGAGAACATGAAGCTGCTGCGCCAGGAGCCGGGGATCAAGCTCGCCATCGTGCAGGCCGACGTCTATCAGGCGTTCGTCGACCTCGCGTCGGACAGCCGCGAGGCCGCGAGGATCATCCGGCCGCTGCGGGTGATCCTGCCGCTCTACAACACCGAGATTCATTACGTCGCGCGGGCCGATTCGGATCTCACCTACATCCACGACCTGAAGAATGCCCGGATCAACGGCGGACTGGTGGGAAGCG
>DASQYN010000450.1:0-2737 GCA_035639215.1 Burkholderiales bacterium | reverse complement strand
GTGGCGATCGGCGGAAAGGCGATGATGAGCGCGATGAGCAGCAGCACGCAAACGATGAACGGCGCCGCAGCGAGATAGATCTCGCGCATCGTCGTTCCGGGGGGCGAGACGCCTTTCATCACGAAGAGCAGCAGCCCGAATGGCGGCGTCGTATAGCCGATCTCGAGCGACAGCAGCATGATCAGGCCGAACCAGGTGAGGTCGAAGCCGAGCGTTTTCGCCAGCGGGAAGAAGATCGGCGCGGTGAGCAGCATCATCGAGAGCTGGTCCATGAAGCAGCCGAGGAAGAAGATGATGCCGATCATGATGAGCAGCATGCCGAGCGCGCTCACCTCGAACTTCGTCGCCCAGGAAATCAGCCCGCTGGAGGCCCCCGAGAAGGCGAGGATCTGGCTGAACGTCGCCGAGCCGAGGATGATGAGAAACGCCATCACGGTCACGCGCAACGCCGCATCCACCGAGCGCCGGAAGCTCTTCCACGACAGCGCGCGATAGCAGGCGGCGAGCACCATGACGGCAAGGCAGCCGACCGCGGCCGCTTCGGTCGGGGTGGCATACCCCGCGACCATGATGCCGATCACGATGACGATGACGGCGAACATCGGCACGATGTCGGCGAGCACCAGGCGCGCCTTTTCGCCTAGCGAGGCGCCTTCGACGACATAGGCGGGCGCGGCGTCCGGCGCGACGAGCGTCCAGGCGAAGATCAGCCCCGCGTACATCAGGGCGAGCAGCACGCCGGGGACCACGCCGGCGAGCAGCAGCGCGCCCACGTCGCTGCGGCCGAGCGTCGCGAGCAGCACGGCGAGCGCCGACGGCGGAATGATGACGGCGAGCCCGCCGGTGCCCATGATCGGGCCCATCGACAGGTACTTGCTGTAGCCGCGGCGCATCATCTCCGGCACCATCAACGAGCCAAGCAGCGCGGTGGAGCCCATGCTCGACCCCGAGAGCGCGGCGAACCCGGTGCCGCCGATCACCGTGACGTAGGCGAGCCGTCCCGGCACGTTGCCCATCAAGCGGTCGATCGCATTGAACATGCGCGCCGCCAGGCCGGTGTGGTAGAAAAGGTCGCCCATCAGCAGGAACATCGGGATCGGCACCAGAGCGAAGCTGGTCATCGCGCCGAAGCCGCTGTTCAGGATCTGCGCAATGCCGAGCGTGCCGCCCATGAACAGATAGGCGGCGACGATGTTGGAGGCGAGGAACGCCATCGCGATCGGCATGCCGGCGAGCATCAGCGCGACGATCAGGCCGAAGAGCAGCGCGATGGCCCAATACCATTCCATCGGCTAGTCGCCCTGGATCAGGCCCGAGCCGTAGGGACTCTCGCCGCGCAGCAGAAGGCGCAGGAACTCGATCGCCATCATGCCGAACGAGAGCGGCATGAACGCCATCAGCATCCAGCGCGGCATGTCGAAGGAGCGCACGTCCTTCTCGTTGCCCAGGAAATCCTGCACCGTGATCAGGCCGCCGTACCAGGCGAGGATCGACGCTACGGCGATGCAGGCGACGACGATGACCACGAGCAGCGCGCGCTGGGCGCGCGCCGGCAGCGCCGTCACCAGGAGCTCGATGTAGATGTGCCCCTTCTCGCGTACCAGCCATGGCGCGCCGAGCAGGGGGATCAGCAGCAGGAAATACTCGGTGAAGGTGAAGAAGTGCGCCGAGCTCTGGAAACCGAGATTGCGCAGCGCGACGTCGAGCACGATCATCGCCATCGTCGCCACCATCAGGACGCCGGCGAGCCACGCCATCCCGTAGAGAATGGCGTGGTACGCCTTTCTGATGAGCGTCAAATGCGATTACTTCGGCAGCGGCCCCGGGGTAAAGAGCTGAACGATGCGCTCGAAGTTCTCCATCCCGCCCGCCTTCTCCATGCGCTCCTTCATGCGCGCCAGGCTGGCCGAGCGGGCGCCTTCGACGAAGCGCTTCGAGGCCTCGGGCGACTGCGCCACGGTCTTGATGCCGCGGCGCTCGAGCTCGGCCTTCTCCTCCTGCCAGAGCTTCTGCAGCGCGTGCAGGCTGGAGACCTCGTGCTCGATGGCGACGCGCTGCAGGATCTCGCGCGTCTTCGGCGAGAGCGACTGCCACTTCTTGCCGTTGACGAGGATATGGAGGTCGGTGGAGAAGAAGTCCGGCAGGATGCGGTATTTCAGGTAGCGGTCCCAGTTGAGGTCCATGAGGCCGATCTGCGTCCAGGCGGTGATCTCGACCGTGCCGCGCTCGAGCGCGGTGTAGAGCTCGGGCGAGTTGACGTTGATGACCTGCGCGCCGAGGTAGTTGGTGAGAAACGCGTTGTAGATGGGATGGCCACGCACCTTGAAGCCGTGGATGTCGATGTGGCCCGTCGAGTCGAGCTTCGGCTCCCTGGTCGACCACAGGTTGAAGCGGATGCCGCTGTCGACCCAGCCCAGGTTGTACACGCCGATGCGCTTCTGGTGGATCTGGTTGAGGAGCTCCATGCCGCCGTTCTTGCGCGCGGTCGGGCCGTCGATCGTCGAGGCGGAGACGGCGTCGCACTCGGGCACCTGTGCCGCATAGAAGGCGCAAGCGGTGTAGACCATGTCGACCACGCCGCTTCGCACCGCGCCCGGCTGCTCCATCATCGGAATCGCTTCAGGGCCGCCGCGCACCTGGATCGTGAAAACGCCCTGCCCCGCGGCGTTCGCCTTCTTGACGAACTCGAGGAAGCTGCGCGAATAGACCAGCGACGCCGGAAACACGTGGGTCGCGG
>DASQYN010000449.1:0-3874 GCA_035639215.1 Burkholderiales bacterium | reverse complement strand
GCCGCGGTGCTGTCCAAGAAGCTCGATGGCGAGATCAACGTCAACAAGGACGAGAAGCCGGTCAAGCACGGTGGATGGATCGGCTTGGCGGCCGGTGCCGGCGCGGCCATCCTGTTCCCGCCGCTCGCCGTGGGCCTGGTGGGAGCCGGCGCGGTCGGTGCGGGCGTCGGCTCGTGGATCGGCCACCTCGCGCACGGCATGTCCCGCGACGATGCGAAAGAGATGGCTCACCAGCTTCAGCCCGGACAGGCCGCGCTGATCGTGGTCGGGATCGACGAGGAGTCGGCGAAGGTCGAGCAGGCGACCGGCAGCTCGATCAGCCACGTGACCAAGCACCTCGAGGGGTCAGACTTCGACGAAGCCGAGCGCGAGGCGATCGAGTCGCTCGCACAGCAGGAGAAGGCCGGCGCCCCGGCCTAGAGCGCGCCAGCGGGCACAACGCGCACGGCGAGCGCTGGCTTTCCCGGCACCGGGTACGCGTGTGTTCACGACCGCTCGATCTCGCCGAGCCGGCGGAGCCGGGCGTGAGGCACGCAGCGCGATCCCGCCGGCCGATCGGCCATCTGAGGACGCGCACCGTCGTGACGTCCCGGGGTTGCGCTCGGGCGGCGCGGCCCGAATGACCTGGGCGCTGCTTCAGGCGCGGTGTAGGTCCCGCGAGGACCGAAGCTCGCTGGCAGCCGTCACGTGCTCCTCGTGTTCGGAGGAGATGTGACCGGGCCGGCGGGTGATTTGCAGTACGGGGAGGCCGTACACTGGAGGCCTCAGTCGCCGCGCTTCAGGCTGGTTCGCGTGCTGGTGTCGTGGCTGGTGGCGACGATCGCGGTGCTCGTCGCGGGGGCGATCGTTCCCGGCGTAACGGTCCGTAGCTTCGGTGACGCGTTCGTCGCGGCCGGGTTGATCGCGATTCTCAACGCGGCGCTGCCGCCACTGGTGGCGGCGCTGCGCTTGCCGTTCACGTTGGCGCTGGGGTTCGTGTTGGTGCTCGCCGTTGACGCGCTGGTGCTCCTGCTCGTATCAGCGATCGCTCCCAAGGCGATCAAGGTCGACTCGTTCGGGGACGCGCTATTGGCTGCGCTGGTGATCGCTGCGGCGAGCGTGGTGCTAGAGGTGATCCTGGGCGCGAATGATGACGACACCTATGCGCTGCGGGTAATCCGGCGGATCGCGCGGCGGGAGGGGGCGCACGAGCCCACTGACGTGCCGGGGATCGTGTGCCTGGAGATCGATGGGCTGGCGCTGCCGGTGCTGCAGCGCGCGATGCGCGACGGCCACGCGCCTGAGCTTGCCCGTTGGCTGGAGGAGGGCACGCACCGCCTCGCCGAGTGGGAGACCGATTTCTCGTCGCAGACTGGTGCCAGCCAGGCCGGCATCCTGCTCGGCTCCAACGAGGACATCCCCGCGTTTCGCTGGGTCGAGAAGGACACGGGCCGCCTGATGACCTGCTCGGCGCCCGCCGACTGCGCGGAGATCGAGCGTCGCCATGCGAGCGGTCACGGGCTGCTGGTCAACGGCGGCGCGAGCCGCGGCAACCTCCTATCTGGAGAGGCCGACGAGGTGATCCTCACGGTCAGCCGGATCGAGGCCGAGAAGCAATCCAACCCGGGATACCGTCCGTTCCTGGCCAACGGCTTCAACGTCACGCGAGCGCTGGTCCTATTCGGATGGGAGGTCATTCTCGAACTGCTTGCAGCTACGCGCCAGCGCCGGCGCCACGTTCGACCACGCGGCCATCGTGGCGGCATCTACCCGTTCCTGCGCGCAGCGTTGTGCGTGGTCGTGCGCGACCTGATCGTGTTCGGCGTGCTAACGGACATGATGCGCGGCCGGCCGGCCGTGTACGCGACGTTCTCCAGCTACGACGAGGTCGCACACCACTCCGGACTCGAGCGCACCGACACGCTGGAGGCCCTGCTCAAGCTCGACGAGCACTTCGGCCGCATCGCACACGCCCGCCGCTACGCTCCCCGGCCCTACAGGCTCGTCGTTCTCTCCGATCATGGGCAGACCCAAGGCGCGACGTTCAAGCAGCGCAACGGTTATGGCCTTGACGATCTCGTCGAGCGCTCGCTCGAGCGCGGCGCCGTGTCGCGGCTGAGCGGCGGCGACGAGAACGACGCCGCGGTCAGCCACGCCCTTCACGAGGCCACCGGTCGCACACCGCGAACCAAGGAACGATCGAAGAACGACGTCGGCGACCGCGAGGTTGTCGTGCTCGGCTCGGGGAACCTCGGCCTCGTATACCTGATGGAAGACTCGCGGCGCCTGACCCTCGAGGACATTCAACAGCGCCATCCCCGCCTGCTCCCAGCGCTGCGCGAGCACCCGCACATCGGCTTTCTGCTCGTCCGCTCAGCCGAGCA
This sequence comes from Burkholderiales bacterium, assembly GCA_035639215.1. Lineage (GTDB taxonomy): Bacteria > Pseudomonadota > Gammaproteobacteria > Burkholderiales > SG8-39 > SCGC-AG-212-J23. Next base: position 1,511 of record DASQYN010000449.1, on the reverse strand, counting down.
CGGACCCGTGGTCCTCGGCGCGCGCGGCACCCGCCACCTGGCCACCGGCCGCGTCGAAGGCGAGGACCCGCTCGCGGGCTTCTCGAGCAACGCCCCCGCGCATCTGGCGCGCACCGACACGTTTGAGCATGTCGCCGACATCATGGTCAACAGCTTCTACGACGACCAGCTCGACCAAGGCAGCGCCTTCGAGGAGCTCATCTCATTCCACGGGGGGATGGGCGGCCCACAGACGCGTCCCTTCCTGCTCTATCCCTGCGACCTGCCGCCGCCCCCCGAGCCGATCGTGGGCGCCGCTTCCATCCACGAAATCCTGACCGGTTGGCGCCAGGCTCTCCAAGACGACCAGGTATCGGCGTCCAACCAGCAGGACCGCAAAACGGGTTGAGACGCCACGAACAGGCCGTGGTCCTTCGACGGTCTGTCAGCAGGCCCCGAGGTTCCGCGCTCTAGCGACCTCGTTCGAAACCAGGTCGCTGCGGATCACCGACGCGCTCGGGATCGTCCTCGCCGCATTCGAGGCCGAACTCGACGCTGAAGAGCAAGCGCTGTGGCTGCGGCGCGACACCGCGGTCTCGCACGGCATTCGTTGCGCGAAGCGTGCGGCGTGCCGTGTTGTCACCCCATGCCGGGCTCCGCGGCCGTGCCGCCACCCCCGCGATTTCTACCTATCTGGCTGATGCAGCCCAGGCGAACCGGCGCTGAAATAGCGGAAACCGGCACGGCGAGGAGCCATTCCAACACCGGGGCAGTGGTGCGGATGCGACTAGACGAGATCTTCAGGACGTTCACTGACGACGAGGTTCCGGTCTCATTCCGGGCCTACGACGGCAGCGCAACCGCAGCAGCTGACGCGATCGCGACCGTCGAGGTGCGCACGCCCGAAGCTGTTCGCTTCATGCTCTCCTCCCCCGGTCAGCTCGGCCTCGCGCGCGCGTATGTCACCGGAACTCTCGAGGTGCACGGCGACCTGCACGCGGCGCTTCATGCGCTGCACGCGCACCGTCGCCGGGACGTCGGTCCAGGCGAGCTGCTCAAGCTACTCCGGGGCTTGGACGCCCGTTTCCTGCGACGCCCGGCTCTACCGACGGAGGAGGCGCCTGCGGCGTGGCGACGTGGCCTGAGCCGTCACACGAGGCGGCGCGACGCGGTCGCGGTCGCCCACCACTACGACGTTTCCAACCGGTTCTATGAGCTCGTGCTCGGCTCCTCGATGGCGTACTCGTGTGCTGTCTTCCCCACACCGAACACCAGCCTCGACGACGCACAGCGGGAGAAGTTCGACCTCGTTTGCCGAAAGCTCAATCTCCGGCCGGGGCAGTTACTGCTCGACGTCGGCGCCGGATGGGGCGGGCTGGTCCGCCACGCGGTGATCAACTACGGCGTCAAGGCGATTGGAGTGACCCTCTCGCGCGGGCAAGCGGAATGGGCAACCTGGGCCAATGAGCAGGCCGGCGTTGATCGTTCGGCTCGGGTGCTGTTGCTGGATTACCGCGACCTTCCCGACCGCA
>DASQYN010000448.1:0-2843 GCA_035639215.1 Burkholderiales bacterium | reverse complement strand
GCGCCACTTCGACGTGCAGTTGATCGGCGGCTGGGCGATGCTCAACGGGATGCTCGCGGAGATGGAGACGGGCGAGGGCAAGACCCTCACCGCGACGCTCGCCGCCGCCACGGCCGCGCTCGCCGGGCACGCGGTGCACGTCGTGACGGTGAACGACTACCTCGCCGAGCGCGACGCCGAGGCGATGCGCCCGATCTACGGCGCGCTCGGCATCAGCGTGGGCTGCGTCAAGCAGGGCATGGAAGCCGGCCTGCGCCGCGCCGCCTACCGCGCCGACGTCGCCTACTGCAGCAACAAGGAAGTGGCCTTCGACTACCTGCGCGACCGCATGGTGCTCGGCGGCAAGCCGCGAGCCATCGCGATGCGTATGGCCGCCCTCACGGGGGCGGGAGCCGGGCAGCGACTGCTGCTGCGCGGCCTGCAGTTCGCGATCGTCGACGAGGCCGACAGCGTGCTGGTAGACGAAGCGCGAACGCCGCTCATCCTCTCCACCGAGGCGAAGCAGAGCCAGGAGGAGCTGCTGCACCGGCAGGCGCTCGAGCTCGCGCGCGCTCTCGGCGAAGACGGCTACGCCCTGCGCGAGCACGGCATGGAGATCACCGACGAGGGCCTCGATCGTCTGGAAGCGCTGTGCGAGCCGCTCGGCGGAGTCTGGCACGGGCCGCGCCGGCGCGAGCAGCTGGTGCGCCAGGCGCTAAGCGCTCTGCACACGTTCCGCCGCGACAAGCATTACCTGGTGCGCGACGGCAAGGTGGTGATCATCGACGAGAACACCGGCCGCCTGATGCCCGACCGCTCCTGGGAGCAGGGCCTGCACCAGCTGATCGAAATCAAGGAAGGCTGCGAGGTCACCGGCCGGCGCGACACGCTGGCACGCATCAGCTACCAGCGCTTTTTCCGCCGCTACCTGCACCTCGCCGGAATGACGGGCACCGCAGCCGAGGTGGCGGGCGAGCTGTGGGCGGTGTACCGGCTGCGCGTGGCGACCATCCCCACCAACCGGCCGGTGCGCCGCATCCGCTGCCCCGACCGCATCTACGGCCGCACGCGCGTCAAATGGCGCGCGGTAGTGCTGCGCATCCAGGAGCTGCGCGAGATCGGGCGCCCGGTGCTGGTCGGCACGCGAACCGTCGGCGCATCGGATGAGCTCGCACGCGAGCTCGAGGCGGCGGGCATCCCGTACCGGCTGCTCAACGCGCGTCAGGACCGCGAGGAGGCCGAGATCGTCGCCCGCGCAGGCGAGGCGGGGTGCGTCACGGTGGCCACCAACATGGCCGGGCGCGGCACCGACATCAAGCTCGCCCCGGGCGTAGCGGAAGCGGGCGGCTTGCACGTCATCGCCACCGAGCTGAACGACTCGGCGCGCATCGACCGCCAGCTCTTCGGCCGCTGCGGCCGGCAGGGCGACCCGGGCAGTTGCGAGGCGATCCTCGCCATCGAGGAGGATCTCGTCGACTCCTACCTGCCGCTCGCCGCCAAGCGCCTGCGCCACCTCGACGAGCTGCCGCTTTCGCTGGGGCGCTGCGTGTTCGCGGCGGCGCAGTGGCGTGCCGAGCGCGGCCATTCACGCGCGCGGCGCGACCTCCTCGACCTGGACGACTATCTTGGCGACGTGCTCGCGTTCTCCGGACGCGGCGAGTAGCTGATCAGCGGGCGGGCGCTGCGAGCAGGGCTTTGCGCGCCAGGTTAGCGAGCACCTTCTGCAGCGCCGGGCCGAGCAGGGCACGCATCTCCGCCTCGTCGCTCACGACCGACTTGTCGCTGTCGCGGTGAAGCACGAGCTCCTTGCGCAGCAGCGCGTCCATCAGGCCGTCGGCCATCCCGGCCAGGTCGCGGCTGCCGTCGAGGAGCCGCAGCGTCTGGCGGTGGATCTCGTCCAGGTTCACCAGCTCGCCGCGCAGGTTGGTCACCCGGTAGCCCTGCGCGGCCTGCAGGCGCGCGAGCGGCGAGGTGGCTGGCGCGCCGACGACCGACGTGGTGAACGCCGCCGGCGTGAGCTGCCACTCGATGACGTTCCCGGCCATCGCGGTGAGCATCTCGCCGGCGAGGAAGTCGGCGGCGGCGGGAGGCTCGGCGCAGCCCGCCGCGGCCGCCTCGGCCCTGCTGCGCTCGAGCAGCTCCTCGAACCTCACCGGCATGGGCCACTCGCGGCGCAGGATGCGCAGCGCGATCTTGGTGAGAGGCGAGCGGCAGGTGATCCTGCCGCCGGCGGAGGTGCGGAACACGACGCCCAGCGAAGCATCGAGCGGCGCCTCGGCGGGATCGGGCTCGGCATCGGACGAGAGCAGCATGCCGGCGACGACCGCCGGGGTGACGGTCCGGTTCAGCCGCACGCCGCTGTGGCAGATGAGGCTCTTGCGAAAGTAGCGGCAGCGCACGTAGTCCATGTACTGCTCCATCTGGACGATGTCGTGCGCGCCGAGCTCGTTCAGCGTCTTCGCCACCTCGGGCGAGAAATTGCTCGACACCATGGTCGAGAATTCCGCGTCGCCGAGGTACTGCAGCCCGTTCACCGCCAGCCGCCCCGCGAACTCGTGGAAATACAGCGGCTGGTTGTTCTCCTCCAGGTGCTCGTGGTGGAGGTAATAGTCCTCCATCCTGCCGATGTGCTGGAGCTCGCTCTGCAGCAGGCGCTGGTAGGGGGTGTCGGAGCCGTGCGAGGCCTTGGCGACGAACTCGACCAGCGACTTCGCCTGCGCGAGCCGCGCGTCCGGATCGGCGAATTGCATGCCGCGGTAGAGCATCATGTCGCGCACGATGCCGCGGATGTGCCAGCCCGGGAAGGTGTTGTAGCTGATGTAGGCGATGCCGCTCGGCGCCAGGTGGCGCTTGCAGATCGCCAG
>DASQYN010000447.1:0-6074 GCA_035639215.1 Burkholderiales bacterium | reverse complement strand
ACTTCGCCGGTGGCTGCCTTCACGAGCGGCGGCCCGCCCAGGAAGATCGTGCCCTGGCCTTTCACGATGATCGACTCGTCGCACATCGCCGGGACATAGGCGCCGCCCGCGGTGCAGGAGCCCATGACGCAGGCGATCTGGGGAATGCCGGCCGCCGACATGTTGGCGATGTTGTAGAAGATGCGGCCGAAGTGCTCGCGGTCGGGAAACACCGCGTCCTGCTCCGGCAGATAGCCGCCGCCGGAATCGACCAGGTAGATGCAAGGCAGGCGGTTCTGCGCGGCGATCTCCTGCGCGCGCAGGTGCTTCTTCACCGTCATCGGGTAATAGGTGCCCCCCTTGATCGTGGCATCGTTGGCGACGATCACGCATTCGCGGCCGGAGACGCGTCCGATGCCGCAGATGATGGAAGCCGAGTGCACGTCGCCCGAGTACATGCCCCACGCCGCGAGCTGGCCGATCTCGAGGAAGGGCGATCCGGGATCGAGGAGCGCCTGCACGCGGTCGCGCGGCAAGAGCTTCCCTCGGCCGAGGTGCTTCTCGCGCGCCGCCGCGTCGCCGCCTTGCACGACCACGGCGACCTTCTCCTTGAGGTCGCGCACGAGGCCGCTCATGCGCTCGGCGTTGGCGCGGAACTCGGCGGAGCGGGGGTTGAGCTGGCTTTTGAGGGCGCTCATGTTCTTGGGGGACGAGAGAAGCTGCGGGTCATCGCTCCTCCTCGAGCACGCGCCCAATGACCATCCGCTGGATATCGTTCGCGCCTTCGTAGATCTTCGTCACCCGCACATCGCGCCAGAGGCGCTCGACCGGGAAATCGGCGACGTAGCCGTAGCCGCCGTGGATCTGGATCGCGTCGGAGCAGACTTTCTCGGCCATCTCCGAAGCGAAAAGCTTCGCCATGGAGGCTTCCTTGATGCAGGGCTCGCCTGCGTCGCGCAGCCGCGCCGCGTGCAGATAGAGCTGCCGGGCCGCTTCCACCTGCGTCGCCATGTCGGCGAGGCGGAAGTTGACGGCCTGGTGCTCGATCAGCGCCTTGCCCATGCTCTTGCGGTCCCGCGCATAGGAAAGCGCTGCCGCCAGCGCCGCCCGTGCGACGCCCGTCGCCTGTGCGGCGATGTTGATGCGTCCGGATTCGAGGTTGGCGAGCGCGATGCGGTAGCCCGCGCCTTCCTCGCCAAGCAGATGCTGCGCCGGAACGATGCAGTTCTCGAGAACGATCTGTGCGGTGTCGGAGGCTCGCTGGCCGAGCTTCTCCTCGATTCTCGAAACGACATAGCCGGGCGCATCGGTCGGCACGATGAAGGCGCTGATGCCCCGCTTGCCCGCGGCTTTGTCCGTGACGGCGAACACTATGGCGATCGCCGCGTTGCGGCCGGAAGTGATGAACTGCTTTACCCCGTTCAGGACGTAGTGGCCGTCCTTGCGCTCGGCGCGCGTGGTGATTGCCGCGGCGTCGGAGCCCACGTGCGGCTCGGTGAGCGCGAATGCGCCGAGCATTTCGCCCCTTGCCAGGGGGCGCAGGAAGCGCTGCTTCTGCGCGTCGGTGCCGTAGCCGTGCAGGATGCCAGCGACGAGGTTGTTCACCGAGATGATGGTCGCGGTTGCGCAGTCGCCGGCCGCGACCTCCTCGCACGCGATCGCGAGCGCGCTGTAGCCGAGCCCGGCGCCGTTCCATGGCTCCGGAATCGCCACGCCGTAGAGGCCCATCGCGCCGAGGCCCTCGAGCGCCTTGCGCGGAAATTCCTTCTCGCGGTCCCAGCGCGCCGCGTTTGGCGCGAGCTCGGCCTGGGCGAAGCGCCGCACGGCCTGTCGGATTTCCTCGTGATCCTGCAGCTGGGCCGTTTTCACTAGCTCGGGCGGACGTAGGTGACCGTGTGGTGCGTGAAGAGCCCGCCTTTCTTGCCGTGGCATTGCGCCACGCCGTAGATGCTGCGCCGGCCGAACTTCAGGATCTTCGCCGTGCAGTAGACGTGCTCGCCCTTGGCCGGCGCCAGGAAGGCGGTATTGAGCTCGGAGGTGAGCGCGTCGCCTTCGATGCCGAGGCGCGCCTTGATGGCGAGCCACATCGCGCAGTCGGCGGCCGCCATGAGGGCAGGACCGTTGATGATGCCGCCCGGGCGCTCCAGCTCCGCGCGGTGCGGCAGCTCGAGCGTGCACTCGTCGTTCTTGAGCCGCACCACCCGGAACCCCCACGGGCGCAGGAACGGCGAATGATCGAGCAGCGCCTGGAGCTTTGCCTTCATGAAGCAGATGACTAGACGAGCTCGATCGCCATGGCCGTCGCTTCGCCGCCGCCGATGCACAGGCTCGCCACGCCGCGCTTCAGGCCGTACTTGCGAAGCGCGCCGATCAGCGTGACGACGATGCGCGCGCCGGAGGCGCCGATCGGGTGGCCGAGCGCGCAGGCGCCGCCATGCACGTTCACCTTGTCGTGCGGCAGGCCGTGCTCCTTCATCGCCGCCATGGCGACGACGGCGAACGCCTCGTTGATCTCGTAGAGATCGACGCTGCCCGCGTTCCAGCCGGTTTTCTCGAACAGCTTTCTCATCGCGCCGACCGGCGCGGTGGTGAACCAGCCCGGCTCCTGGGCGTGCGTGGTCTGCCCGGCGACGACCGCGAGCGGCGCAAGGCCGCGCTTCTCGGCGCTCGAGCGCCGCATCATGACGAGCGCCGCCGCGCCATCGGAGATCGAGCTCGAGTTCGCCGCCGTCACCGTGCCGTCCTTGCGGAAGGCGGGCTTGAGCGAGGGAATCTTCTCCAGATTGGCCTTGAAGGGCTGCTCGTCGTTCTCGACGAACTTCTCTTCCTTGCCCATCTTCATCGCGAGCGGCGTCAGCTCCCAGGCGAACCATCCTTCGCGGTTCGCCTTCTGCGCGCGCCTGAGCGAGGCAATCGCGAACTCGTCCTGCTGCGCCCTCGAAAAGGCGTATTTCTGGGCGCAGTCTTCGGCGAAGCTGCCCATCAGGCGTCCCTTGTCGTAGGCGTCCTCGAGCCCGTCGTAGAACATGTGGTCGAGCACCTGGCCGTGGCCCATGCGCAGGCCGGCGCGCGCCTTCGGCAGCAGATAGGGGGCATTGGTCATCGATTCCATGCCGCCCGCGACCACGATCTCGGCTTCTCCGGAAAGAAGAATATTGTGGGAGAGCATGGCGGCTTTCATGCCAGAGCCGCACATCTTGTTCACGGTGGTGCAGCCGGCAGAGAGCGGCAGCCCGGCGCCGAGCGAAGCCTGGCGCGCCGGCGCCTGGCCCTGACCGGCCGGCAGCACGCAGCCCATGATCACTTCCTGCACGTCTTCCGGCCGCAGCTTCGCCCGCTCCACGGCGGCGCGGATCGCCGCGGCGCCGAGCTCGGGCGCGGCAAAGCCCTTGAGCTCGCCCTGGAAGCTTCCCATCGGCGTTCTCGCGGCGGAAACGATGACGATCGGATCGGCTGACATGGTCACTCCTTCAGCAGCGAAGCGCTGCTACGCAAAGACTGGATGAGTTCCTGCTCGAGCTGGTCGACGAGCTGCGCAGCCGGTAGGGCGCGCGAAAGCGGCGCGGCCTGTCCCGCCCACAGCGCCACGAAGTCCGGCTTCCCGGCCTTGTCGGAGGCGGCGCGCAGATTGCGCGTCAGGCCGTTCTGCGCGGGGAAGGTCAGATGCGGCGCATCGGCCATTTCACGCATGAAGCGATTCACGATGCCGCGCGCCGGCTTGCCGGAGAATTTTTCCGTGATCGCGGTCTCGTCTTCGGTGAGCCGTACCAGGAGATCCTTGTGGACCTGCGACGCGCCGCTCTCCGCGCAGGGGAGGAACGCCGTGCCGAGCTGCGCTGCCTGGGCGCCGAGCGCCAGCACGGCGGCGATGCCCGCGCCGTCCATGATGCCGCCAGCGGCCACGACCGGCACCCGCACCGCCTGGACGATCAACCGGGTGAGCGCGAGCGTGCCGGTGAGCGACTGGTAGGGATCCCGAAGGTAGCTGCCGCGATGGCCGCCCGCCTCGCCGCCCTGGGCGATCACGAAGTCGAAGCCGGCCGATTCCAGGCTCTTCGCTTCCGCGACGCAGTTCGCGCTGCCGCCGACGAGGATGCCCTTGCTGCGGAAGCGCTTCACCTGGTCCGGCGCCAGGCCGCCCAGGTGCACGGTGAACACGGCGGGTCGGATATCCTCGACCGCCTGCAGCTGCGCTTCGAGATCGGGCGCGTAGGGCGCTTTCACCGGCTCGGGGGCCGGGAGGCCGAGCTCGCGATAGAACGTGCTCACGGCATCGAGCGCTTTCGACTGCTGCGCGGCGGGGATCGGATCGAGCTGCGGGGAGACGAAGAGGTTGATGCCGAAGGGCCGGCTCGTCTTCCCGCGCACCCATTCCGCCTGCTGCTTCATGGCATTGGGCTGTGTGTAGGCAAAGCCGAAGGAGCCGAGCGCCCCGGCGGCCGACGCCGCGGCGACCAGCTCCTGCGAGCTCGGCCCGCCGGCCATCGGTGCCTGGATGAGCGGCAGGCGCAGGTCGAGCTTCTTCGAAAAAGGCGTGGCAATGGTCGTCATCGTTCAGCGTCCCGGGAATTCGTAAGCCACGACGAGCTCGCGCCCGCGATGCAGGATCTCGTCGGGGAGCGCGCATGATTTTCTCGTCTGCGTGTCGATGTGCACGCCGGTGAGCGCGCATACCGCCGCGATCTCGCCGCTTTCGTCGTTCCGCATCTCGTGCACGAACTTCATGACTTTCTCTCGAACCTCGAGGAATGCCGAGCGTACGGACACCACTGCGCCGGCACGTAGTTCCCGGCGGTAGTGGATGCGCTGCTCCACCGCCGCCATGCCGCGGTGCCGCTCGCGCACGAAGGAGGAGGTGATGCCGACGGCGTGGAAGAGCTGCCAGGTCGCTTCGTCGAACTTGCCGACATACCACATGACGTTCATGTGCCCCATCTGGTCGCAATGCCAGGGGTAGACGGTGCCGCGATAGGTTTCGCGCAGCATCAGGCGCTCTCGCCGAAGAGCTCGCGGCCGATCAGCCAGCGGCGGATCTCCGAGGTGCCGGCGCCGATCTCGTAGAGCTTCGCGTCGCGCCACAGGCGCCCGGCGGCGGTCTCGTTGATGTAGCCCATGCCGCCGAGCGCCTGGATCGCTTCGCCCGCCATCCAGGTAGCCTTTTCCGCAGCGTAGAGGATCGCTCCCGCGGCGTCCTTGCGCGTCGTCTCGTTGCGGTCGAGCGCCTGGCCCACGGCATAGACGTAGGCGCGGCAGGCGGAGAAAGTCGTGTACATGTCGGCGAGCTTGCCCTGCATGAGCTGGAATTCGCCGATCGGCTGGCCGAACTGCTTTCGCTCGTGCACGTAGGGCAGCACCACGTCGAGGCAGGCGGCCATGATGCCGAGCGGCCCGCCGGCGAGCACGGCTCGCTCGTAGTCGAGCCCCGACATCAGCACGCGGACCCCTTCTCCTTCCTTGCCGAGGATGTTCTCTTCCGGCACCGCGCAGTCGCGAAACACCAGCTCGCAGGTATTCGAGCCGCGCATGCCGAGCTTGTCGAGCTTCTGCGCGGTGGAGAAGCCTTTCATGCCGCGCTCGATCAGGAAGGCGGTGATACCCCGGTCGCTGGTCTTCGCGTAGACCACGAGCACGCTGGCGTCCGGCCCGTTGGTGATCCACATCTTGTTGCCGTTCAGCAGGTAGCGCTCGCCCCTGCGCTCCGCCTTCAATTTCATGCCCACCACGTCGGACCCGGCGCCGGGCTCGGACATCGCCAGCGCGCCGACGTGCTCGCCCGAGACGAGCTTCGGCAGGTACTTGCGCTTCTGTGCCTCGCTGCCGTTGCGCCGGATCTGGTTCACGCAGAGGTTGGAATGCGCGCCGTAGGAAAGCCCGACCGACGCCGAAGCGCGCGAGATCTCCTCCATGGCGACGATGTGCGCGAGATAGCCGATCGCCGTGCCGCCGTACGCTTCCTCCACCGTGATGCCGAGCAGCCCGAGCGCGCCGAGCTTGCGCCAGAGGTCCGCGGGAAACTCGTTCGCGCGGTCGATGTCCGCGGCGCGCGGCGCGATCTCCTTGCGCGCGAACTCGCGCACGCTATCGCGCAGCATGTC
>DASQYN010000446.1:0-18860 GCA_035639215.1 Burkholderiales bacterium | reverse complement strand
CTTCATCCGGCGTAAGGTTGCCGATGGTCGAGCCCGGGAAGTAGACGACCCGCCGCGCGCGCTCCGACTGGCGCGGAATGGCGAGCGGGCGCGAGAAGTCTCCGCGCACCGGCGCGATGCGCAGCCGCGGGAACCGCCGCGCGAGGCTCGCCACGGCGCGACGCAGCGCGTCCTCCGAGATGTCAACCGGCATGTAGCGCGCCGGCCGCAGCGCCTCGACGAGGAGCCGCGTCTTGAGGCCTTCCCCGGTGCCGTACTCGAGGAGCGCCGCTCGCTTCCCGGCGAAGCGGGCGATCGCGGCGAGATGCTTCCGCGTTATCGAGAGCTCGACGCGGGTCGGGTAGTACTCGCGCAGCCGGCAAATGCGCTCGAAGAGGCGGCTGCCGGCCGCGTCGTAGAAATACTTCGGAGGAAGCGACTTACGAGGCCGGGAAAGCCCGTCGAGAACGTCTTCGGCGAAACGCGGATCGCCTAGCTGCTCTGGCCGTAGGCGGCGTGGGTCTCGACCCACTTCTTGATTCGGTTCGCGTCGCCGATCCTGGAGTAGCGGCCCCACGAGTCGAGTAGTACCACGATCAGATCTCGGGACGCCAGGCGCACGCGCATGACGAGGCAGCGGCCGGCCTCGCTGATGTAGCCGGTCTTGGAGAGCCCGACGTCCCAGCGGTGCGCGCGCACCAGGCTGTTGGTGTTCATGTAAGTGAGCGGCCGGCCGCGCTCGGAGACGCGCACGGTGGCGCGGTCGCGCGTGGTGAAATCGCGAATCACCGAATAGTCGTGGGCCGCCCGCACCAGCTTCGCGAGGTCGCGCGCGCTCGACACGTTGAGCGGCGAGAGCCCGGTCGGATCGACGAAGCGGCTGTCGTGCATGCCGAGCGCCGCCGCTTTCGCGTTCATGGCCGCGACGAACGGCTCGAGGCCGCCCGGATAGGTGCGGCCGAGCGCCGCCGCGGCGCGGTTCTCGGAAGCCATCAGCGCGACCAGCAGCAGCTCGCCGCGCGTCAGCACGTTGCCCGGGCGCAGCCGCGAGCGCGTGCCTTTCAGCGAATCGATGTCGTCTCGCGAGATGACGACGCGCTGCTCTAGGTCGAGGTTGCGATCGAGGATCACCATCGCCGTCATCAGCTTGGTGATCGACGCGATCGGCGTCACCTCATCGGAGTTCTTATCGACGACGATCTCGCCGGTGGACGCGTCCAGCACCAGCGCCGACGACGAGCGCAGATAGACCGCCTTGTGGGCTTTCGCTTCGCCGGCCTGGGCAAAACCTATCGTGAGGGCGAGGACAAAGAACAACGCGAAGACGGCGACGATGCCCTCGAGGGGATGAAGTTTGCGTTGCATGGCGCGAATCTTGTCTAGGCAGCCCGTTATTCGTTGCGTTTTCGCCATGCCCTGACCGGAGCATGGTGATCGCAGTCTGCCCTACAGCCAAAAAAAATGCAAACAAAATCAGGAGGTAGTGACCAATTCCTCGAAAAAATGTGAAATGCTGGTCTGTCGGGCTGCGACTACAGCGACCTAAAGAGTGGTTGCTCGCTCAAGCACCGCGGCGGCCTCCGCCTGCTCCTGCTGCAAAGCCCACATTCGAGCGTATTCGCCTTTCAGCTCAAGCAGTTGCTGGTGCGTGCCACGCTCGACAATACGGCCGTGCGAGAGCACCAGGATCTGGTCCGCGTCCATCACCGTCGAGAGTCGGTGCGCGATGACGAGCGTAGTGCGGCCTTCGGCAATGCGCTCGAGCTCCGCCTGGATGGCTCGCTCCGAGCGGGAGTCGAGCGCCGAGGTCGCCTCATCGAAGATCAGGATGCGCGGGTTTTTCAGGAGCGCGCGGGCTATGGCGACGCGCTGCTTCTCTCCGCCGGAAAGCTTGAGGCCGCGCTCGCCAACCGCCGTCTCGTACTTCGCCGGCAGCGACTCGATGAAATCGTGAATATGCGCCGCGCGCGCCGCCTCGCGGACCTCCGCGTCGCTCGCCTCGGGGCGGCCGTAGCGAATGTTGTAGAGCACGCTGTCGTTGAAGAGCACCGTGTCCTGAGGAACTATGCCGATCGCCGCGCGCAGGCTCGCCTGCCTCAGCTCTCTCACGTCCACGCCGTTCACCCGGATGCTGCCGCGCGAGACGTCATAGAACCGGTAAAGCAACCGCGCGAGCGTCGACTTTCCGGAGCCGGAATGCCCGACCACCGCCACGCGATGCCCGGCGGCGATGGTGAAGCTCGCGCCGAAGAGGATCTGGCGCGCGCTTTCGTAGGAGAAATCGACGTCGCGGAACTCCACGGTCGCCGGCCCAAGCGGGACATCCTGGGCGTCGGGCCGGTCTTCCACCTCGCGGTGCGCGGCGAGCAGGCGGAACATGCGGTCCATGTCGAGCAGCGACTGCTTGATCTCCCGGTACACCATGCCGAGGAAGTTGAGCGGGATGTAGAGCTGGATGAGCAGCCCGTTGACCAGCACCAGGTCGCCGAGGGTGAACGCCCGGGCCGCGACGCCCTGCGCGGCGAGCAGCATGAGCGCGGTCACGGCGAAGGCGATGACCAGGCTCTGGCCGATGTTCAGCAGGCCGAGCGAGGCCTCGTTCTTCACCGCCGCCGACTCGTAGCTCTTCAGGTTCTCGTCGTAGCGGCGCGCCTCGAACTCCTCGTTGCCGAAGTACTTCACCGTCTCGTAGTTGAGCAGGGAGTCGATGGCGCGCGTGCTCGCCCGCGAGTCGAGTTCGTTGGCGCGCCGGCGGATTTCCATGCGCCATTCGGTAATCGTGAAAGTGAAGGCGATGTAGACGAGCACCGCGCCGAAGGTCACCGCGGCGAAGCGCCAGTCGAACTTGGTGAGCAGCACCACGGCGACGAGGGAGAACTCGAGGATCACCGGCAGGATGGAGAAGATCACGTACGAGAGCAGCGTCGCGATGCCGCGCGTGCCGCGCTCGATGTCGCGCGTCATGCCGCCGGTCTGCCGCTCGAGGTGGAAACGCAGCGACAGGCTGTGCAGATGGCGGAACACGCCCAGCGCGACGCGGCGGATCGCCCGCTGCGTCACCGGGACGAAGATCACGTCGCGCAGCTCGGCAAAGAGCGTCGCCGAGAAGCGCAGGATGCCGTAGGTGGCGAGCAGGGCGACCGGCACGGCGAGGATCGCCGTTCGCTGGTCGAGCCGGTCCACCACCTGCTTCATCACCAGCGGCACGCCGACGTTGGCGAGCTTGGCGGCGATCAGGCAGGCGAGGGCAAAGCCGACCCGCCACTTGTATTCCAGGACGTACGGCAGCAGCGTGCCGAGCACCCGCCACTCGCCACCCCTCAGCTTCGCCGGCGCAGAACTATGGGCCATCTTTGGAGCGGCGCATTCTAGTCCGTAGCAGCCAGGCGAACGGATCGAGAACGAGCGGCAGCAGGATCCAGAGCCACGGCCAAGGCACTTCGATGCCGTGGCGGGCGAGCGCCGGTACGCTGAAGAACGCGGCGAGCGAGCCGACCGCCCCCGGAAGGAAGCGCAGCCCGAGGCCGAGCCCGGCGACGAAGAAGAGCCAGCCCATGGAGATCAGGACCAGCTCGAGATAGCCGCTGCCGCTCACTCGGCGAGCTTGACGAATCGGCGGCGCGGCGACTAGCATTCAAACGTTCGTTTGAACTTCTCAGGATCGTCCCGATGTCGCTGCGCGCCGTCAAACCTCAGCACGAGACCCGCACTCGCATCCTCGATGCCGCCGAAGAGCTCTTCATGCAGCACGGCTTCGAGGCGACCTCGATGCGCCTGCTCACGGCGAAGGCGGGCGTGAACCTCGCCGCGGTCAACTACCACTTCGGCTCGAAGGACGCGTTGATCGAAGCGGTCTTCCGCCGCCGGCTCGACCCCATGAACCAGGCGCGCGTCGCGGAGCTGGAGAAGGTGGAGGCGCAGCCCGGTGCGGCGGCGCCGGAAGCCATCATCCGCGCGTTTCTCTCGCCGACCCTGAAGCTCGTCGAGGATGCGAAAGGCGGCGGCCGGAACTTCATCCGGCTGCTCGGCCGCACGTACACCGAGCCGACCAAGGCGATACGGCAGCTGATCGGCCAGATGTACGCGCCGGTGATGGACCGTTTCAAGGCCGCGCTCGAGCGCGCCCTGCCGCAGATGCCGCGCGAGGAGCTGGTCTGGCGCATGCATTTCATGTTCGGCACGCTCGCCTACACCCTGGCCGCCACGGATACCGTGCAGCTCATCGCCGGCTGCAAACCCGAAGATCGCTACGATGCGCGCCTCCTCGAAGAGCGCCTCACCGCCTTCCTGCACGCCGGCCTGAATGCGCCGCTGAAGAACGTCATCCGCAAAGCCGCCTGAGGAATCTCGCCATGACCTGGTTGATCGCCGGATTCGTCCTCGCTCTCTTCGTGCTCGGCTATTTCGGCGCGCCGCTGCTCGCCTGGACGCTCGCCGGCGCCGCCTTCCTCTGGGGCTTGAGCGCGACTCTCGATTTCTCGCCGGCCCTAAACGCCACCCTCGGCATCGCGTTCCTCGTCGTGGCGGCAGCGCTCAATGTTCCGGTGCTGCGTCGCAAGCTGATCACGGAGCGGATCCTCGCCCTCTACCGGCGCATCCTCCCGGACATGTCGCAGACGGAGAAGGAGGCGATCGACGCCGGCACGGTGTGGTGGGACGCCGATCTCTTCTCCGGCCGCCCCGACTGGAACAAGCTGCTTGCCGTGCCGGCACCGCGCCTTTCGCCGGAGGAGCAGGCGTTCCTCGACGGGCCGGTGGAGGAGCTGTGCGCGATGTGCGACGACTGGCAGATCACGCACGAGCTGCAGGACCTGCCGCCGCACGTCTGGCAGTTCATCAAGGACAAAGGCTTTCTCGGGATGATCATCCCGAAGAAGTACGGCGGCCTCGGCTTCTCGGCGCTCGCGCACTCGGCGGTAGTGATGAAGCTGTCGACCCGCTCGAGCGCGGCGGCGATCTCGGTCATGGTGCCGAACTCGCTCGGGCCCGCGGAGCTGCTGCTCCATTACGGTACCGACCCGCAGAAGGACTACTACCTGCCGCGGCTTGCCAGGGGGCAGGAGATTCCGTGCTTCGCGCTGACCAATCCGGAAGCCGGCTCGGACGCCGCATCCATCCCCGATTACGGCGTCGTCTGCCGCGGGCTCTGGCAAGGCAAGGAAGTGCTCGGCATGCGCGTGACCTGGGACAAGCGCTACATCACGCTGGGGCCGATCGCGACGCTGCTCGGCCTCGCTTTCCGGCTGTACGACCCGGAGCACCTGCTCGGCGGCAACGAAGATCTGGGGATCACCTGCGCGCTCGTTCCGACCAGCACGCCGGGCGTCAACATCGGCCGGCGGCACATGCCGCTCAACGCCGTGTTCCAGAACGGGCCGAACTGGGGCAAGGACGTGTTCATGCCGCTCGACTGGATCATCGGCGGGCGCGACTACGCCGGCAAGGGCTGGATGATGCTGATGGGCTGCCTCGCGGCCGGCCGCGCCATCTCGCTGCCGACTTCTTCCGTCGGCGGCGTGAAGTCGCTCGTGCGCTTCACCGGCGCCTATGCGCGGGTGAGAAGCCAGTTCAAGACGCCGATCGGCAAGCTCGAAGGCGTCGAGGAGGCGCTCGGACGAATCGCCGCGCACTGCTACATGATGGATGCGACACGCGTGATGACCGCCGGCGCGGTCGACCTCGGCGAGAAGCCGGCCGTGCTCTCGGCGATCGCCAAGTACCATATGACCGAGCGCGCCCGCACCTGCGTGAACGACGCCATGGATATCCACGGCGGCAAGGGTATCTGCCTCGGGCCCAGCAACTGGATCGGGCGCGGCTACCAGATGACGCCGATCGCGATCACCGTGGAGGGGGCGAACATCCTCACGCGCACGCTGATCATCTTCGGCCAGGGCGCCATCCGCGCCCATCCGTATGTGCTGCGCGAGATGCGTGCGGCGAAGGAGATGAGCGGTGGCGAGGCGGCCCGCGAGTTCGACGACGCGCTGACCTCGCACATCGGCCACGTCGTGCGCAACGGGGTTCGCGCCTTCGTCTATGGGCTGACGCGCGCCACCTTCGCCCCGGTGCCGCGCAACGCCTCGCCGGAGCTCAAGCACTATTACCGGCACGTGTCGCGCCTTTCGGCGGCGTTCGCCTTCCTCGCCGACGTTTCCATGCTGGCCATGGGCGGGGCGCTCAAGCGCAAGGAGAAGATCTCGGGCCGGCTGGGCGACGTGCTGTCGATGATGTACCTGGTCTCGGCGACGCTCAAGCGCTACGAGGATCAGCGGGTGAGGGACGATCTGCCGCTCGTGCGCTGGTCGGTGCGCGACGCGCTCTATCACGCGCAGCAGGCCCTCGACCAGGTGCTGTCCAACTTCCCGATCAAGGCCCTCGCCACGGCGCTGCGCTGGACGCTCTTCCCGCTCGGCATGCCGTTCCGCCCGCCGCTCGACGCCCGAAACCGCGAATGCGCGTCGGTCGCCCTCGAGCCGGGCGCGGCGCGCGATCGCCTCACCGCCGGCATGTACGTGCCGAAAGGTGAAGACGCGACCGGAATCCTCGAGCAGGCGTTCCTCGCCTGCGTCGCCTGCGAGCCGATCGAGACCAAGCTGCGCAAAGGGCTGAAGAAAGGCAAATTCAGCCACCGGCAAGGCGCCGACTTCGGCGGCGAGGCGCGCGACGCCGGCGTCATCACGCCGGAGGAATACGCCGCCTGGCAGCGCAAGGAAGCGCTGCGCAAGCGCGTCGTCGAGGTCGACGACTTCCCGCAGGATTTCGGCCGCATGGAGCTGGTCGAGAAAACGCAAACGAAATTGGGCAAGGCTGCATGAAACCGGTCTACGTCGTCGACGGCGCGAGAACGCCGTTCCTCAAGTCGAAGAACCGTCCCGGCCCGTTCTCGGCGGCCGGCCTCGCCACGCAGGCCGGCCGCGCGCTGCTCATGCGCCAGCCCTTCGCGCCGCGCGAGCTCGACGAAGTCATCCTCGGCTGCGCCGCGCCTTCGGTCGACGAGGTAAACATCGGGCGCGTCGCCGCGCTGCGCGTCGGCTGCGGCGAGAAGGTGCCGGCCTGGACCGTGATGCGCAATTGCGCCTCCGGCATGCAGGCTGTGGATTCCGGCATGACCAACATCGTCGCCGGCCGGGCGAACCTGGTGCTCGCCGGCGGCGTCGATGCGCTCTCGCGCGCGCCGCTCCTTTACGGCGACAAGATGGTGCTCTGGTTCTCCGACATGGCCGCCGCGCGGACGACCGGTCAAAGGCTCGCGCTCTTCGCCCGCCTTCCCGTAGCCAATCTCCTGAAGCCCATCATCGGCATCATGAAAGGCTTGACCGATCCCATGGTCGGCTTGCTGATGGGCCAGACCGCGGAGAACCTCGCCCACCGCTTCGGCATCACGCGCGGGCAGATGGATGCGTTCTCGGTGCGCTCACACCGGCGGGTGGCCGAGGCGCAGCAGAAGGGCTGGCTCGCGCCCGGCGGCGGCGAGGTCGAGGCGCTCTACGACGCGAACGGCAAGGTCTACGCGCTCGACGACGGCGTGCGGAGCGACGCGTCGATGGAGTCGCTCGCCAAGCTCAAGCCTTTCTTCGACCGCAAGTATGGCAACGTCACGCCCGGCAACAGCTCGCAGATCACCGACGGCGCGGCGTGGCTGCTGCTCGCTTCCGAGGAAGCGCTGCGGCGATACGACCTCGCGCCGCTCGGGCGCATCGTCGACTCGCAATGGGCCGGTCTCGACCCGGCGCAGATGGGCCTCGGGCCGGTGCACGCCGCGACGCCGATCCTCAAGCGCCACGGCCTCGGCCTGAACGAGCTCGACTACTGGGAAATCAACGAGGCCTTCGCCGCACAGGTGCTCGGCTGCCTCGCCGCCTGGCGCGACGACAAGTACTGCCGCGAGGAGCTCGGCCTGGAGGGCGCGCTCGGCCAGCTGGACGAGGAAAAGCTCAATGTCGACGGCGGCGCGATCGCGCTCGGCCATCCGGTCGGCGCCTCCGGCACGCGTATCGTCCTGCACCTTCTGAAGACGCTCAAGCGCACCGGCAAAAAACGCGGCATCGCCAGCATCTGCATCGGCGGCGGCCTGGGCGGCGCCATGCTGGTGGAAGCGCCCTGATGGACCGCTTGCCCACGAGCACCGCGGCGCGCCATTGGCACTGGGACCAGGATGCCGACGGCCTCGCCTGGCTCACCTTCGACAAGCAGGGCGAGTCGGCGAACACCTTCTCGAAGGAGGCCCTGCATCAGCTGTCGGCGGCGCTGAAGGAGATCCACGCCGCCTCGCCGCGCGGCCTGGTCATCGTCTCGGCGAAGGACAACTTCATCGCCGGCGCGGACGTCGAGGAGTTCACCCGCTTCCGGTCGCCGGAAGAGGCGATGGCTTTCGTGCGGCTCGGCTGGGACGTGTTCCAGCAGCTCGCCGAGCTGCCTTTTCCGACCACCGCGATGGTGAACGGGTTCTGCATGGGCGGCGGCGTCGAGCTCTCGCTCGCCTGCCGCTACCGCGTGGCGCTCGACGACCCAAAGACCCGCTTCGCGCTGCCCGAGGTGATGCTCGGCATCATGCCGGCCTGGCACGGCGTGCAATGGCTGCCCCGCCTCGTCGGGCCGCGCGCCGCCTTCGACATGCTGCTGACGGGCAAATCGGTCGACGCCCGCCGCGCCAAGCGTATCGGGCTCGTCGACCAGGCGGTGCCTTCGCGCATCCTGGAGAACACCGCGCGCCTGGTCACGCTCGAAGCGCCGGCGCGCAAGCCTTTGCCTCTGCTGGAAAGGGTGTTCCTTTCGCAGAGGAAAATCTTCGTCGCCATGGCGCGCAAGCAGGTGCAACGCAAGGCGCGCCGCGAGCACTATCCGGCGCCCTACGCGATCCTGGAGATCTGGCGAAAATACGACGGCAATCCCTTCCTCGCCGCCAACGATCCTGCCTGCTCGGTCGAGTCGCTTTTCTCGCATCCGACGACCGCCAACCTGATCCGCATCTTCTTCCTCCAGGAGCGCCTCAAGTCGCAGGGAAAGAGCGGTGACTTCGACGTGCAGCACGTCCACGTGGTCGGCGCCGGCGTCATGGGCGGCGATATCGCGGCGGTTTGCGCGATGCGCGGCATCCGGGTCACCTTGCAGGACACCGCGCCGGATCGCATCGCGCCGGCGGTGAAGCGCGCCGCGCAGCTCTTCAAGCGTCGCCTGCGCGACGAGCGGCGGGTGCGCGACGCGCTCGACCGGCTGATTCCCGACGTCACGGGAGACGGCGCGCGGCACGCCGACGTCATCATCGAGGCCATCTTCGAGAACCTGCCGGCGAAGCGCGAGCTCTTCGCCAAGCTCGAGGCGATCGCCAAGCCCTCGGCGATCCTCGCCACCAACACGTCGAGCCTCCGCCTTGCCGACATCGCTACGGCGCTCAACGATCCGTCGCGGCTGGTCGGCATCCACTTCTTCAATCCGGTGCCGCTATTGCAGCTCGTCGAAGTCGTCGCCGGCGAGCGCACCGACCCGGTGCTTGCCAGGCGGGCGGCGGCCTTCGTGCGTCGCATCGACAAGCTGCCGCTGCCGGTCAAGGACTCGCCCGGCTTCCTCGTCAACCGCGTGCTCGGGCCGTACCTGCAGAGCGCTTTCCGCCTGATCGACGAAGGCGTGAAGCCCGAGACCATCGACGCGGCCATGGTGGCCTTCGGCATGCCGATGGGGCCGGCCGAGCTCGCCGACACGGTGGGACTCGACATCTGCCTCGCCGCCGGAAGGTCGCTGGCGAGGAATGCCACTGAAGTTCCGCGCATCCTCGCCAACAAGGTGGAGATGGGACAGCTCGGCAGGAAGACCGGCCAGGGCATCTACCGCTGGGAGAACGGCAAGGCGATCAAGGGCCAGCCCGACGCCTGGGACCAGCGGCTCGTCGACCGCCTGATCGATCCGTATCTCGCCGAGGCGAAGCGCGCTTTGGACGAAGGTATCGTCGCCGATGCCGAGCTGGTCGACGCGGGACTCATCTTCGGCACCGGCTTCGCTCCGTTCCGCGGCGGTCCGCTGCACTATCTGGCGCATGGAAAAGCTGCCGGAGGGTAAGCAGCCGGCGCTGCGCGTCATGCCGATGCCGGCGGACGCGAACCAGAACGGCGACATCTTCGGCGGCTGGATCATGGCGCAGGTCGACGTCGCCGGCGGCACGGTCGCGGGCCGCCTGGCTCGCGGGCGCGTCGCCACGGTGGCGGTGAAGGAATTCACGTTCAAGCAGCCGGTGCAGATCGGCGACCTGCTCTCCTTCTATGTCGAGGTGAAGCGGATCGGCAACACGTCCGTCACCGTCAACGTGGAAGTGTTCGCCGAGCGGCGTCCCGCCGATCCGAAAGTGGTGAAGGTCACCGAAGCGACGCTGACCTACGTGGCGATCGACGCCACGGGGCGGCCGCGGCCGGTGCCGCGCTAGCGGTTGCTGCTCGCTCCGCAAGACCTCGCCATCGTCGCGGCCGTCGCGGTGTTCGCCGCGACGGTCGGCGGCATCGGCGGCTTCGGCACGGGAGCGATCATCACCGCGGCGCTGGCGCCGCTCATCGGTGTCAAGGCGCTCATCCCGGTCATGGCCGTCGCCGGCGCGATCATCAACGCCGGGCGCTTCTGGTTCTACCGGAAGAGCGTCGACCGGCGCACGCTGCTGCTCGTCGTGACGTGTGCGCTACCGTTCCTCGTCCTCGGCACCTGGATCTACAGCGTGATGAACTCGCGCGCCGTCGGCACGGTGATCGGCCTCGCCGTGATCGGCTCGATCCCGCTGCGCCGGTTTCTCACTCGCAAGGCGATCCGCGTCGAGCGGCGCGGCCTCGCCATCGGCTCGGGGGTGTTCGGCCTGGCCTCCGGGCTGACCACCGGAACCGGCGTCATCCTCGTGTCGCTGCTCCTCGGCGCCGGCCTGGGCGGCCCGGCGGTGCTCGCCACCGACGCCTTCGTCGGCATCGCGCTCGACGTGAGCAAGTCGCTCCTCTTCCGCAAGTTCGCGCTGCTCGACGGCGACGCGATCGTCACCGGGGCGGTGATCGGCGTCGCCACCATTCCGGGGAGCGCGCTCGCCGCGTGGCTGGTCACGAAAATGCACGCCCACCTGCACGTGCTCTTCATGGAATCGCTCGTCCTGCTGGGCGGCGTATCGCTACTCGTCAATTCATGGAGATAACGCTCACCGCGAAGGACGGCTACCGCCTCGGCGCGACGCTCTTCGAAGGTGGCGAGGACGCGGTGCTCATCCTGCCCGCGACCGGCGTGCCCCAGTCCTACTACGCGCGGTTCGCGACGTATCTCGCGGAGCGCGGCTTCACCGTGCTCACCTTCGACTATCGCGGCATCGGCCGCTCGCGGCACGGCGATATCCGCAGGTTGAAGGCGCGCATGCGCGACTGGGCGCTTCTCGACGCCGCCGCGGCCCGGGAGCGCCTGAACGGAAGAAACGTCCGTGTCGTCGGCCACAGCTTCGGCGGCCAGGCCCTCGGGCTGCTGCCCGAGCCGGAGCAAATCTCGGCTGCGCTCGTGGTCGGCTCGCAGAGCGGCTACTGGCGGCACTGGCCGGCGCTCGGGCGCGCGTGGGTGTGGCCGGCCGCGCACTTCGCGCTCCCGGCGCTCGCGCGGCTGCGCGGCTACTTCCCCGGCTCCCGGCTCGGCTTTGGCGAAGACCTGCCGCAAGGCGTAGCGATCGAATGGGCGAGCTGGTGCCGCCATCCGCGCTACCTGGTCGGCGCCCTCGGCGTCGACGAAAGCTACCGGCGCGTGCGCGCGCCGCTGCGCGCCTACGCGATCAGCGACGATCGGTTCGCGCCGCGCACCGCAGTGCTGGCCCTGCTCGAGCTCTACCCTAACGCAAAGAGCGAAGTGCGCGACGTTCAGCCGCGGGAAGTGGGCGTGAAGCGCCTCGGCCACTTCGGCTTCTTCCGCGAGGCGTTTCGCGATAGCCTTTGGCGCGAGGCCGCGGACTGGCTGGAGAACCGATGAAAGAGCTCAAGGGAAAGGTCGCTGCAGTGACCGGCGCGGCGAGCGGGCTCGGACGCGCCATGGCGCTCGCTTTCGCCGACGAGGGAATGCACGTGGCGCTCGCCGACGTGGCCGACACGAGCGAGGTGTTCGCCCAGGTGGAAGCGCGCGGGGTGAGCGCGTTGTCGATGAAGCTCGACGTCTCGCGCGCCGAAGAGGTCGAAGCCTTCGCTGCGCTCGTCGAAAAGGACCTCGGACCGACCGCGCTCGCGTGCAACAACGCCGGCGTGTCGGTGCACGGCGCGGCCTGGGAGAACAGCGTCGACGACTGGCGCTGGGTGCTCGGCGTCAATCTCTGGGGCGTGATCCACGGCGTACGCTCCTTCGTGCCGCGCATGCGCTCGCGCAATGCCGGCCATGTCGTCAACACGGCCTCGGTGGCCGGGCTGCTGTCGCCGAGCGGCATGGCGGTCTACAGCGTGAGCAAGCACGCAGTCGTCGCCCTCTCCGAAGTCCTGCATCACGATCTCAGGCAGTTCGGCTCGGCGGTCGGCGTCTCGGTCCTCTGCCCGGCGTACGTGCCGACGCGCATCGCCGAGTCCGAGCGCAACCGCCCGAGCGGGCACGTGCCGGGCGAGAAATCGCCGCGCACGCTGGAGCGGCAGGCGATGCTCAAGAAAGCGGTCGCCTCCGGGAAGCTGAGCGCCGACGACGTGGCGCGTGCGGTGGTGCGGGCGGTGAAGGAAGAGCGTTTCTATGTCCTCACCCATCCCGCCATTCTCGGCGCCGTGCGCGCGCGCATGGAAGACGTCCTCGGCCAGCGCGCGCCGCGCGACCCGATGTCGCTCGACGAGCCCTAGGCGAGGCCGGGGAAGAGGCGCCTCAGCCCTTCGGCCATCGTCTGGATGGCGATCGCCGCGAGGAGCAGCCCGAGCAATCGCGTCGCCACGTTGAGGCCCGTCGTGCTGATGCGGTTGCCGACCACATGGGCGACGCGCAGCAGCCACCACAGGACCGCGCACAGCAGGCCGATGCAGGCGATGAGCGCGAGCTTGTGCGGCGCGCCGCCCGCTTCGCCGGCGATGATGGTGGTGCTGATGGCTCCCGGGCCGGCGAGCAGCGGCACGGCGAGCGGCACCACGCCTGAGACTTCGCCCGCGCGCAGCTCCTCGGCCTCCTCGCGCGTCTGGCGCATTTCGCCGGGCTTGGCGTTCAGCATGGCGAGCGCCATGAGCAGCAGCACCAGGCCGCCGCCGACCTGGAACGCCGGCAGGCTCGCGCCCATGAGCTTTAGCAGGTCGTCGCCGAAGACCGCGGCGCCGGCGAGCACCAGAAACACCGTCGCTACGACGGCGTTCGCGAGGCGCTTCTGCCCCGCCTCGTCCTGCCCGAGCGTCGCGCCGATGAAGATCGGGATGGCGAGGAACGGGTCGAGCACCGCCGTGAGGGTCACGAGGTAGCGCAGGTACTCCGAGAACGGCGTCACTTCTTCGTCATCGCGGCCTGCGCGGCCTTGCGGTCCTCGGCGACCTGGCGGAAAGCGGGGCGCTCCCCCACCAGCTTCAGGTAGGGCTTGACCTGCGGCATCGAGTCGAGGAAATCGCGGCCGTACGCGAGCTTGGTGGCGAGGCTGACAAGCGGCAGATGCACGGCTGCGGCGCAATCGGCGAGCGTCAGCTCGCCGCCCGCTACGTACGGATCGAAGCGCGCCCGCATGCGAAACGCGCGCACACCCTTCGTAAGATCCTTCTCCACGCCCGCTTTCAGCTCGTCGCTTACCTTTCCGCCGAAGAACACCTCGCGATAGAGGCGCCGCGCGACGAGCTCCAGGTGAAGCTCCATGATGGCGATCAGCTCGCGCACCCGGGCGCGCGCCAGCGGCTCGCGCGGATAGAGCGGCTTCTGCGGATAGGCGTCCTCGAGGTACTCGCAGATCACCTGCGACTCGACGAGGTGCTGGCCGTCCACTTCGAGGAAGGGCACCTTGCCCATCGGCGTGCGGGCGAGGAAATCCTCGCTTTGCGACGGCCGGCAGGTCGGGTCGAGCTCGAACTCGAGCCCCTTCTCCAGCATGGCGATGCGCACCTTGTTGAAGTAATTGCTGATGTGGAAGCCGCAGAGCTTGAGCATGGGGAGTCCCGCAACGAGGCGATGGCATTATAGGGGGATGGCGGACCAGCCCATGAAGGACGAGAGCGGCATCATCACCGAGCTCGCGGCGCAGACCTCTTACGGCGGCTACCTCGCGCTCGACGTGCTGCTCTCGGCGCAGCGGCCGCGCTCGCGCCACCACGACGAGATGCTGTTCATCGTCCAGCACCAGACCTCCGAGCTTTGGATGAAGCTGATGATCCACGAGCTCGCCGCGGCGATCGCGCACGTGCAGGGCGACCGGCTCGGACCCTGCTTCAAGATCCTCGCGCGCGTGAAGCAGATCCAGCGCCAGCTCTTCGAGCAGTGGGCGGTGCTCGAAACGCTCACGCCCTCCGAATACCTGGAGTTCCGCGACGTCCTCGGCCCGGCCTCGGGATTGCAGTCGTTCCAGTTCCGCGCCATCGAGTTCCTGCTCGGCAACAAGAACGCGCGGCGCCTTTCGCTGCACCAGCACGACGCGCAAGTGAAGTCGCAGCTGGAAAAGCTGCTGCACGCGCCGAGCCTGTACGACGAGTTCCTGCGCTACCTGGCGCGCCGCGGCATGGCGGTGCCGGACGAGCGCGTGGAGCGCGACTGGTCGCAGCCGTACGAGCGCCATCCGCGGGTGGTGGCGGTGTTCCGGAGCATTTACGAAGACACCGCGCGATACTGGGCGGAATACGACATGTGCGAGAAGCTGGTCGATGTCGAAGAGAACTTCCAGCTCTGGCGCTTTCGCCACGTGAAGACGGTCGAGCGGGTGATCGGCTTCAAGCGCGGCACGGGCGGCAGCGCGGGCGTCGCCTTTTTGCGCCAGACCCTCGAGACCCCGCTCTTCCCGGAGCTGATCGACGTGAGGACCGAGCTTGGCGCTCGATGAAGCGTGGCTGAAGGCGAACGTCTGGCCGCGCTTCTCGCGCGTGCTCGGGCGCGGGGAAATCTACCTCGCCAACCACTCGCTTGGCCGGCCTCCCGACCGGACGGCCGAAGACGTGCGCTCGGCGCTGGACGCCTGGTATCGCGACATGGACCGCGCCTGGGACGTCTGGACGGCAGGCCGCGAGAAGTTCCGGGCGCTGGTCGCGAGGCTGGTCAACGCGCCGCGCGCCGATTGCATCGTTCCGAAGACGAGCGCCGGCCAGGGCCTGCGCGCAGTCCTCAATGCCTTCGAGTCGAAGATCCGCGTGGCGACGACGGACGCGGAGTTCGATTCGCTCGATTTCATCCTGCGCGTCTACCGGGAGAAAGGGCGCATCGAGCTGAAGATCGCGCCGTGGGGCGAGCTGCCGCTCGGCGCCGACCTGCTCGTCGTTTCCACGGTGGCCTTCCGCACCGGCGAGGTGTTCAAGCAGCTGCCGCGCCTCATCCACGACGCGCACGCCGCGGGCTCGCTCGTCCTGCTCGACGTGTATCACCACGCCGGCGTGCTGCCGCTCGATCTCGCCGCGCTCGACGCCGACTTCGCCGTCGGCGGCTCGTACAAATACCTGCGCGGCGGACCGGGCGCCTGCTGGCTGTATGTGCGGCCCGGCCTCGTCGACAGCATGCGCACCCTCGACACCGGCTGGTTCGCGAAGCGGGACGCCTTCACCTATGTCCGTCCCGAGCCGCCGGAGTTCGGCCCGGGCGGCGACGCCTGGCTGGAGTCCACGCCGCCCGTGCTCGCGCCGTTCCAGGCGCTCGCCGGGCTGGAGCTCACGCTGGAGCTCGGCGTAGAGCGGCTGCGCGAGCACTCGCTCGCGCAGAAGGCGGTCTTTGCCAGGCTGGTTCCCGCGGCGATCGGCATCGGCCGCGAGCACGGCGCCTTTGCCACGGTGCGTCACCCGGCCGCGGCGCGCATTGCGAAGGAGCTCGAGCGGCGGCACATCAAGGTCGACGCGCGCGGCGAATACCTGCGCGTCTGCCCCGACCTCCTCACTTCGCGCGCCGAGCTCGAGCAGGCCGCGCGCGCCCTGAACGAGCTTCTTGCGCTATCCTCCGATCCCCCGAGGAGAATCGAAGAATGAAGAGCGTCGCGTTCGCGTGCTTTGCCCTGCTTTTCGCGCACGCGGTGCACGCCGAGTACCCGGAGCGCCCGATCAAGGTGGTCATGCCGTTTCCGCCGGGCGGCACGGTGGATGTGCTGACGCGCCTGGTGTCGAGCGACGCCTCGGAGACGCTCGGCAAGCCGCTCGTGCTCGACTATCGGCCCGGCGCGGGCGGCACGATCGCCACCGAGGCAGTCGCCCGCTCGGCGCCCGACGGCTACACGATCCTCGTCGCCACGCCGAACCACACGATCAATCCGGCGTTGCGCAGCAAGCTGCCTTTCGACACGGCGCACGATTTCGTCGCGGTGACGCTCTTCGCCAACATCCCCGAGCTCCTCGTCGCGCACCCTGCGGTGCCTTTCGATACGCTCGACGGATTGCTCAAGTACGCGAAGGCGAATCCGGGCAAGCTTTCCTATTCGTCGGCGGGCATCGGCACCCTGCCGCACATCACCATGGAGCTCCTGCTGCGCAGCGCGGGCGTGCAGGTCACGCACGTGCCCTACAAGGGCGCCGCGCCCGCGTTCACCGATCTTCTCGGCGGCGTGGTGCAGCTCAAGTACGACACCTATGCGACGAGCGCGCCCATGCTGGCCAACGGAAAGCTGAAGGTGCTGGCGACCGCGGGGCGGCAGCGTTTGCCGCAGCTGCCGAACGTGCCCACGGTCGCCGAATCGGGCTTTCCCGGCTACGAGGGCTACCTGTGGATCGGCGCCCTCGCGCCGCGCGGAACGCCGAAAGAAGCGCTGGCCGCCCTCTCGGCCGCGCTCACCAAGGCCGCGCGCTCGCCAAAGGTCGCCGGCCGCTTCCAGGCCGACGGCGTCGAGGTGCCGCCGGCGGGCCCGGAGGCCTTCTCGCGCCTGATCGACGAGGAGCTGCAGCTCTGGCCGCGCGTGGTGCGCGAGGCGAACATCAAAGTGACCGACTAGCATCGACGCGCTGGTCTTCGACTTCGGCAACGTGCTGGTCGACATCGATTTCGGCCGCGCGTTCGCATGGTGGGGCAGAGAGGCCGGCGTGCCGGCGAGCCAGCTCGCCGCGCGCTTCCGGGTCGACGAGGCCTATTGCGCGCACGAGCGCGGCGAGATGGCCGAGGACGACTACTTTGCCGCGCTGCGCCGGAGCCTCGGCATCGCGATCGCCGACGAGGCCCTGCGCGAGGGCTGGAACGCCGTCATCGGCGAGCCCCTGCCCGGCATCGAGGCGCTGGTGGCGCGGCTCGCGGAGCGCTTTCCGCTGTACGTCTTCTCGAATACCAACCCGGCGCACTTCGCGCATTTCGCGCCGCGCCATCGACGCCTGCTCTCGCATTTCCGGAGAACCGTCACCTCGTGCGAGATCAACCGCCGCAAACCGGAGCGGCAGGCCTTTCTCTCCCTGAGCCGGCTGCTCGGCATTGCGCCCGAGCGGCTGGTGTTCTTCGACGATCTGGAGGAGAACGCGCAAGGCGCCCGGCAAGCCGGGCTGCAGGCCTTCCGCGTTTCCAGCGCCGCCGAGATCGAGGCTATTTCAGGACGTCTAGCGCCGGCTGGTAAGGCAGGTTGAGCGCGGCAGCGACCTCCGGGTGGGTGATCTTGCCGCGCGCGACGTTGAGGCCGTTTCGCAGGTGCACGTCGTCCGCCAGCGCGCGCTTCCAGCCCTTGTCGGCGAGCGCGAGGACGAAGGGCAAAGTGGCATTGTTGAGCGCGTAGGTGGAGGTCCGCGGCACGGCGCCGGGCATGTTGGTGACGCAGTAATGCACCACGTCGTCGACGATGTACGTCGGATCGGCGTGGGTGGTCGGCCGCGAGGTCGCGAAGCAGCCGCCCTGGTCGATGGCGATATCGACCACGACCGCGCCCGCCTTCATCGCCTTCACCATGTCGCGCGATACGAGCTTCGGCGCCGCCGCCCCAGGGACGAGCACCGAGCCGATCACGAGGTCGGCGGAAAGCACGTGCTGCTCTATCGCGTCGCGGCTCGAATACACCGTCACGATCCGGGCGCCGAACTCCTTTTCCAGATTGCGCAACGCTTCCAAAGACCGGTCCAGGACATACACTCGCGCGCCGGCGCCCACCGCCATGCGCGCCGCGTTCGAGCCGGCGACGCCGCCGCCCAGGATGGTGATCTTGGCCGGCGCCACGCCCGGCACGCCGCCCAGCAGGACGCCCATCCCGCCGCGCTCCTTCTCGAGGCAGCTCGCCCCGACCTGTACCGCCATGCGGCCCGCCACCTCGGACATCGGGGCGAGGAGCGGCAGGCCGCCGCCGGAGCGCGTCACCGTCTCGTAGGCGATGCACACGGCATTTGAATTCTGCAGATCCCGGGCTTGCTGAGGATCCGGGGCCAGGTGCAAGTAGGTGAAGAGCGTGTGGCGCTCGCGAATCTTCGAGCGCTCCTGGCGCTGCGGCTCCTTCACCTTGACGATCAGCTCGGCCTCGGCCCATGGATCGCCGACGCGCGCGCCCACCTTCGTGTACGCCGAATCGGGCGCGCCGATACCGAGGCCCGCGCCCGCCTCGATGACAACCTCATGGCCGTGGGCGACCAGCTCGCGCACCGACGTCGGCGTAAGGCCGACGCGGTACTCGTGCGTCTTGACCTCCTTCGGGACGCCGACGATCACCGCGTCTTCTTCGCCAGTGCCTCGGCCACGGAGCTCTGCTCGCCGATCTCGATCTTGGCGATCTGGTTGCGGTGCACCTCGTCCGGCCCGTCGGCGAAGCGCAGCGTCCGGGCATGCGCGTAGGCGTAGGCGAGCCCGAAGTCGTCCGAGACGCCGCCGCCGCC
>DASQYN010000445.1:0-7533 GCA_035639215.1 Burkholderiales bacterium | reverse complement strand
GCAACGCCGGCTTCGGCCATGGTCGGAACCTCCGGCAGCAGCGGCGAGCGCTTCGCCGAGCTCACCGCGAGCATGCGCACCTCGCCCGTGCGCGCGAACTGCTGCGCGGTGATGATGCTGTCGAAGATCATCGCCACCTGGCCGCGCGCGATGTCGGCCATGGCAAGCCCGGTGCCTTTATACGGCACGTGCACCATGTCGATGCCCGCCAGGTGCTTGAAGAGCTCGGCCGAGAGATGCGGGATGGTGCCGATGCCGCTCGAGGCGAAGTTGAGCTGCCCGGGCTTCGCCTTGGCGAGCGCGATCAGGCCGCGCACGTCGCGCACCTCGAGCTTCGCGCTGACGAGCAGGACGTTCGGCGCGCTCCAGGTCTGCGTGACGGGCGTGAAATCCTTCAGCGGGTCGTAGGGCAGCTTCTGCAGCGCCGGGCCGATCGAATGCGTGCTGGAGGTGGCCATCTCGAGCATGTAGCCGTCGGGCGCGCTCTGCGCCACGAACTGCGAGCCGATGGCGCCGCCGGCGCCCGGCTTGTTGTCGACCACGACGGCCGTGTTCCAGCGCTCGGAAAGCTTCTGCGCCACCACCCGCGTCAGCACGTCGGTCGGCCCGCCGGCAGGGAAGGGCACGACGAGGTGCACCGGCTTGGCCGGGTATTGGGCGTAACCGGGAAGCGAGGCGAGCAATCCGAGCAAAACGGCTAAGGCGCGAGTCATGGATATCCGTCCAGTATGCTAGCGCAACGGCGGGACGAAGCGCGGCTGCGCCTCGACGCGCGCCAGCCAGGCCTGCACGGCGGGGTAGCGCGCGAGCGCGAAGCCGCCGTCCTCCGCGCTATGCGTGTAGGCGTAGAGCGCGATGTCGGCGATCGTGTAGCGGCCGGTGGCGAAGAAGGGCTCGGCCGCGAGGTGCTGCTGCATCACGGCGAGCGCCTGGTTGCCTCGCTCGTGCAGCCGCGGCAGCTCGCTGCGACGCGGGCTGTCGGCCTGGAGGTAGCGCAGGATGGAACGCGCGACCGCGATGTACGGCTCGTGGCTGTACTGCTCGAAGAACATCCACTGCAGCACGCGCGAGCGCTCGAGGCGCCCCTCGGGCAGCAGCGGCGAGCCGTGCGCGAGGTAGTTCAGGATGGCGTTCGACTCCGGCAGGCAGGCGCCGTCGGCGAGCTCCAGCGTCGGCACCTTGCCGTTCGGGTTCTTCGCGAGGAAGGCGTCGCGCCGCGTTTCACCTTTCGTCGTGTCCACCTCGACCCAGCGGTAGGGAAGCGCTAGCTGCTCCAGCGCGAGGCGCACCTTGTAGCAGTTGCCCGAATCGCTCATGCCGTAGACCGTGAACATGGCCGCCATGTTAGCTGTCCAAAGCACGTGAAACGCTTCCCGATCCTTCTCCTGCTACTGGCCGCAGCCGCTTGTGCGCCGATGGAGTGGACAAAGAGCGATGCCATGCCCGGGCAGATGGAGGCGGACATGCGCGCTTGCCGGGAGCAGGCCTGGCGGGAGTCGGGCTGGGCGCCTTACTGGTACGGCGGCATCGGGCCGCTCGCCTATTACGATCCCGTCGGCCGCCGCATGTACCCGTATCCCTACTACACCCCCTTTGCCGATCCCTACGGCTCGCGCTTCATCGAGGAATCGCGTCTGACCGACTTCTGCATGCGCGCCAAGGGCTACGAGCTCCAGCCGGTCACGAAGTGACGATCCAGCCTTCTCCCGCCGGCGCATCGGCCGGGATGCCGTAGCGCGGGCGGCGCGCCGCCCAGGCCGCCTGCACTGCGCAGATCGCTGCATCCAGCGTGTCTCCCGAGCCGTCGGCGACGAGGTCGAGCTTCGTTGTCAGCCGAATGCCCAGCGGTTTTCCCTGGCTCAGCGCCGTGACAATCGCCTGCCTCGCCGCGCGGCGCGCCGGCGTCTGCTCGCTTCGCGTATCGCTCTTGTACGACGCGCGGATGCCGAGCTGCTTTCGCACGAGCAGGCCCGGATACGCTTCCAGCGCCACGCGCTCCTCATCTCCCTCGTTTAGCGCTGGAATGAAGACTCCCGCGGCAAGCAGCCGCGGCGTGCCTTCGTGAAACATGAGCGCCACCGGCGGGTTCACGAGCTTCATCGGGCTCGAGGAGCCGGCCGGACGGTCGGTCGCCCGATGCGCATAGCGGCTTCCCGCAGGCCTTGTCTCTCGATACGCATCGAGCGTCGCGCGGAGCCGAAGGCGGTCCATGGCGCTGCAATGCGCAACGAGCTCAGGCCAGGCTGTCGGCCAGCGGAGGTCGCGCACCAGCTCGAGCGGCAGGCTGAACGGAAAGTCGAAGCCGCCGACCCAGGGGCCGGGGCGGGCAAGCAGTGCTTCGAACGCTGCGAAGCTCTCCAGCCTCTCCACGTTCTCGAGGCTGAGAAGATCGTTCTTCAATCTCGCGACTGCGGCGGTAATCGGCTTCGCCCTGCGCGGCGCGCAGGTGAAGTCCACGCCGAGGATGGTCAGCGGTTTCACGGATCCCGGATTTTCGCGGAGAAGCAAGCTTTATAGTGGTGCGCATGCCGCGCAGCGGAACGATCGCGCTTGCCGGGCTCGCCGCGCTTTCGGTCGCGATGGGCATCGGCCGCTTCGCCTTCACGCCGATCCTGCCGATGATGCAGGCGGACAGCGGCGTCTCGCTCGCGCAAGGCAGCTGGCTCGCCTCGGCCAACTACGCGGGCTATCTCGCCGGCGCGCTCTTCGCGGGTGGCGCGCCGCGGCCGCGCCTCGCGATCCGCGCCGCGCTCGTCGCCATCGCGCTCGTCACCTTCGCCATGGGGCTCGCGAGCGGCCTGCTCGCCTGGCTCATCCTTCGCTTCGCGGCCGGTGTGGCGAGCGCCTACGCGCTCGTGCACGTCAGCTCCTGGTGCATCGAGCAGCTCGCCCTGCACGGAGGCGCGCGGGGGATCGGCGTGCTTTATGCGGGGGTCGGCGCCGGATCCGCGGTCGCCGGCGCGCTTTGCGCCGTGCTCGTGCCGCTCGGCGGCAGCGCCGCGCAGGCGTGGTTCCTCCTCGGCATCTTGTCGCTCGTGATCGCGGCCGCTGTGTGGCCGGTGCTCGGCGCCGGTGCTAAAGCGCATGCCTCGGTGAAGCGTTCCGGCCGTTATCGCTGGACCGGCGAGTCGGTGCGGCTCGTCGTGTGCTACGGCGCTTACGGCTTCGGCTACATCATTCCCGCGACCTTCGTGCCGGTGATGGCGAAGGCAGCGCTGCCCGATCCGCGCCTCTTCGGCTGGGCCTGGCCGATCTTCGGCCTCACCGCCGCGGCCTCGACGCTGCTCGCGGCGCGCGCTTCGGCGCTTTTGAGCGAGCGAGAGGTGTGGCGTTGGAGCGCGGCAGCGATGGCGCTCGGCGTGGCGGCCCCCGTGCTGTTCGCCGGCGCTCTCGGCATCGTGCTCGCCGCGATCTTCGTCGGCGGCACCTTCGTCGTCATCACCATGGTCGGCATGCAGGAAGCGCGGCGCGTGGCGGGAAGCCATGCGCCTGCGCTCATGGCGGCGCTCACCGCCGCCTTCGCACTCGGACAGATCCTCGGTCCGCTCAGCGTGCCGCTGCTCGTCGCGCACGGCGGCTTCGCGGCCGCGCTGCTTGCGGCGAGCGGCGTGCTCGCCCTGAGCGCCGTGCTGCTACCGCGATAAAGACGTCGACACGGGCGCCGCGCCGCGGATCGTCTGCAGCACGACGCAATAGCGCTCGGTGAGCTCGAGCAGCTTCTGCTGCTGCTCGGCGCTCGCGTCGCTGTCGAGGTCGAAGCGCAGGCGGATCTCGCGGAAGCCGACCGGCGCGTCCTTCGCGACGCCAAGCGTGCCGCGCACGTCGAGGTCGCCTTCGGCGAAGACCTTGGCATCTCGCAAAGGCACGGCGAGCGCGGTGGCGACGGCCTTCAGCGTCACGCCGGCGCAGGCGACGAGCGCCTCGAGCAGCATGTCGCCCGAGCAGGCCTGCAGGCCGCTGCCGCCGGTGGCGGGATGCAGCCCCGCCTCGACGAGCGCGCGGCCGGTGTCGACGCGGCAGGCGATGCCCTCGCCGACGCGGCCTTCGGCGCGCAGCGTGATCACCGCGGCCGGCGGGTTCGCCTTGTATTTCTCCTTGATCGGCGCCTGCAGCGCCTTCAGCTCCTGGGCGTTCATGACTGTGCGCTCTCGATGAGGTCGGTGGCGGAAATGTTGTGGATGCGACCGAAGCCGGCGACGAAGCGGGCGTCGCGCGGCTCGATCTTCCAGAACGAGAAGTCGGCGAGCTGGAAGTTGATTGCCTGCTCGGGAAAGCGCTCGAGCCACGCCGTTTTCATGGACAGGTCTCCCTTCAAGTCGGTCGCTTCGCCGCGGATCGCGACTCGCATCAGCGTGAACGGATCGGCGCGCCGGTCATCGGTCTCGGCGATCGAGAGCGCGACGCGCGGGTCGTGCTGCATGTCCTGGGTGTGCCAGGCGAGGCGGCTGACGTGCACGTGGAAGGCGGAGAAATCCGGCGCGGCGAGGTAGAGGGTCATCGAGGCCATCGGCGCGCCGCCGCGCAGGGTGGCCAGATGCGCGATGCGCTCTTTGCGGATGAGGGTCTTAAGCAAAGCGGCGCGCTCGGCGTCCATCGCGGCGATTGTAGTATCCTCGCGCCCACTCCATGCGATACGAGCTCCTCGTCGGGCTGCGCTACACGCGGGCACGGCGCCGCAATCGCTTTGTCGGCATCAACTCGCTCGTCTCGATGATCGGCATCTTCGTCGGCGTGTGGGCGCTGATCGTCGTGCTCTCGGTGATGAACGGCTTCCAGAAGGAGGTGCGCACGCGCATCCTCGGCGTCGCCTCGCACGTGCAGATCATCTCGCTCGACAACCGCCTCGCCAACTGGCCGGCGGTGGCCAAGCTCGCGGCCGGGCGCCCGCACGTCGTGGCGAGCGCGCCGTTCGTGCAAGGGCAGGCGATGCTCACGGCCGGCGAATCGGTGCGCGGCGCGGTGGTGCGCGGCATCCTGCCGGAGGAGGAAGAGAAGGTCTCCGACCTGGGAAGCAAGATGCGCATGGGCTCGCTCGACGCGCTGAAGCCCGGCGAGTTCGGCGTGGTGCTCGGCGTCGACCTCGCGCGCGCGCTAGGCGTGCTGCCGGGCGACAAGGTGGCGCTGGTCGCGCCGCAGGGGCTGGTCACGCCGGCGGGCGTGATTCCGCGCCTCAAGCAGTTCAAGCTGGTCGGCGTCTTCGAGGCCGGCATCGCCGACGCCGACGCCGGCCTGGCGCTGATCCACCTCAAGGACGCGCAGGCGCTCTACCAGCTCGGCGACAACGTCACCGGGGTGCGCCTCAAGCTCGACGATCTCTACGCCGCGCACGATGTCGCCGAGTCGCTGCTCGGCGACCTGCCGCGCGAGCTCTACGCGACCGACTGGACGCGCACCCACGCCAACTTCTTTCGCGCCGTCGACATCGAGAAGCGGATGATGTTCATCATCCTCGGCCTGATCATCCTGGTCGCGGCGATCAACATCATCTCGACGCTGGTGCTCGCGGTGAAGGACAAGCAGTCCGACATCGCCATCCTGCGCACGCTCGGCGCGCGACCCGGCTCGATCATGCAGATCTTCATCGTGCAGGGCATGCTGATGGGGGTGATCGGCACGCTGGTGGGCGTGGTGATCGGCGTCATCACGGCGCTGAACATCGACGTCATCGTGCCGACGATCGAGACGATCTTCCGCGTCAAGTTCCTCTCCAAGGACGTGTATCTCATTCCCGAGCTGCCCTCGGACCTGCAGTGGGGCGACGTCGTGCGGATCAGCCTGATGGCGCTCGGCCTGTCGTTCGCGGCGACCCTTTACCCGAGCTGGAGCGCTTCGCGCGTCAACCCTGCCGAAGCCTTGCGGTATGAGTGAAGCCGTCATCGCCGCGCGCGGGCTGAAGAAGACCTACCAGGGGCCGCAGCCGGTGCCGGTGCTGCTCGGCGTCGACCTCGAGGTGAGCCGCGCCGAGCGCATCGCCATCATGGGCCGCTCGGGCTCCGGAAAGTCCACCCTCCTGCACGTGCTAGGCGGGCTCGACACGCCGAGCGCCGGCCGGGTCTTCGTGCAGGGCCGCGCGCTTTCGCAGATGAGCGAGGCTGAGCGCGGCGAGGTGCGCAATCGCACGCTCGGCTTCGTCTACCAGTTCCATCACCTGCTGCCCGAGTTCACCGCGATCGAGAACGTCGCCATGCCGCTGCTGATCCGCCGCACGGAGCGCAGCGCGGCGTTCGACAAGGCGAGGTTCTTCCTCGAGGAGGTCGGCCTCGGCAAGCGCCTCGAGCACCAGCCGGGCGAGCTTTCCGGCGGCGAGCGCCAGCGCTGCGCCTTCGCGCGCGCCATGGTCACCGAGCCCGCCTGCGTCCTGGCCGACGAGCCGACCGGCAACCTCGACTCGCACACCGCCGACGACGTGTTCGAGTCGATGCTGCGCCTCTCCGCCTCGCACGGCACCGCCTTCATCATCGTCACCCACGACGCCGGCCTCGCTTCGCGCGCGGCGCGCGTGTACGAGCTGGTCGACGGCCGGCTGGAATTCAGAGACGCCGCCCGGGCTCCCTGATCAGGTCGGGTGCACCACGGGGAACACGCGCTTTGCGTGTTCCGCGAGCAAGTCGCAGAACAGCTTGGCGTAGGAAGGCAGCGGCCGGCGCTTGTCGTAGACAACGACGAGCGGCTCGCTCAGCGACTTGCCTCGAAAGAGCACGCGCAATGTGCGAAGCACATAGCGATCGGTCCGCAGGGCAGACGGGATGATCGCGATGCCATGCCCCGCCTGCGCCATGGCGAGAAGCGCGTGCGGCGAGCGGCACTCGAGGACGTAGTTCGGCGTGAACCCCGCGAGCCGGCAGGCGGAATCGAAGCTCCTGCGCATGGCGAAATCCTCGGTCGCCTGCAGCAGCGGGTGGGACGCGAGCGCACGGATCTCGATGGCGCCGTTCTTGCCGAGCTTCAGGCTGGGATGGCAGGCGGCGAGCATTTCCATCGGCGCGAGCGGATAGGCGCCGAAGCTGCGCTCGTCCGCGGTGAGCGCACGCGTCACCATCTGGGCGAGGTCGATCTCCCCTTTCTCGAGCATCTCGAGCACGCGAGGGCCGACCGCTTCGACGAGGCGGACCTGCACGTTCGGGTAGCGCTTCGCGTACTCGCGAAGGAAATCGGGGAACAGGCCTTCGATGAGGTGCGGCGACGCGGCAACGCGCAGCATCCCGGCATCCCCGCGCTTCAGCCCGCTGGCTCGTTCCCGCACCGCGCGCGAATAATTGAGCAGGCCCCGGCACTCCGCCACGAGCTGTGCGCCTTCGCTGGTGAGCAGCAGGCGCCGTCCGACGCGGTCGAACAGCTTCAGGCCGAGCTCGCTCTCGAGGTTGGCGATCTGACGCGACAATGCCGGTTGGGTGAGGTGCAGCTGCTCGGCCGCCCGGGACACCGTGCCGAGGTCGGCGACGGCGACGAAGGTGCGAACTTCGCGCAGGTCCATGGCGGGTCTCCTCATGCCCGTTCGGCATCAATCAGCAGAGATATTATGAATTGGACGCA
>DASQYN010000444.1:0-3217 GCA_035639215.1 Burkholderiales bacterium | reverse complement strand
GCTGTCTCTCCCAGGCGTTGACGTCCGGCATTTGCCCGCTCCCCATTCGATCCGCCAATGTAAAGGCCGGGCTGCCCAGCGGGAATCGGGGCGGTGAAAAGCTTCGCAAAAACCGCGGGCCTAAGTCACGCGCGAACGCTCGCGCCCGAGCAC
Organism: Burkholderiales bacterium; assembly: GCA_035639215.1. Lineage (GTDB taxonomy): Bacteria > Pseudomonadota > Gammaproteobacteria > Burkholderiales > SG8-39 > SCGC-AG-212-J23. The sequence continues at coordinate 3,064 of DASQYN010000444.1, read as the reverse complement.
CAGTCGTCGATCAGCGCCTCGTAGATCGCCACCGCCTGGCGGATGCGCTCCTGGCTGCAGTACTCGTCGGTCTGGTGCGCCATCTGCGGCTCGCCGGGGCCGAGCACCACGGTCGGCGCGCCGACATAGGCCTTGAGCAGGTTCGCCGCGTCGGTCATATAGGTCGCGGTGCGCGGCGCCGGACGCTCGCCGAGGTGGCGGGAGCAGATCGCCAGCACGCGCTGCATCCACGCCTCTTCGGGCGGCGTCCAGACCGGCGGCAGATCGGAGACCAGGTCCATCTCCGCGTCCTCGCCGAGCGTCGCGCGCAGCCGCGCGACGAGCGCCGCGTGGTCCATGCCGGGAACGGTGCGCACGTCGACGCCGACCGATGCCCAGTCGGGCACCATGTTGATGCCGTCGCCGCCGCGCACGGTGCCGACGTTGAGCGTCGGCGCGCCCATGAGCGGATGCGCTTTCGCGCCGAACTCGAAAGCTTCCAGGTGGGCGATCGCGCGCGCCGCCTTGTACACCGCGTTCACGCCGAGCTCGGGCATCGAGCCATGCGCCGACACGCCGCGAAAGCGCGCGGTGAACTTGAGCGACCCCTTGTGCCCCACGTAAGGCCGATTCGCGGTCGGCTCGCCGACCACGATGGCGCCGGCCCGGCCGAGGAGCGGCGAGCGCGCGAGGTGCGCCGAGCCGATGCAGCCGCCCTCTTCGCCCGCCGTGAGGACGATCACCACGCCCGGCGTGCCGGAAAAGCGGCGCGCGAAGGCCTTCGCCGCGAGGAGCAACGCCGCGACGCCCGCCTTCATGTCCGAGGCGCCCCGCCCGTAGAGCCGGTCGCCGTCGGTCTCGCCGGCGAACGCGTCGTGCGTCCAGGGCGCGGCGCCGAGCGCCACGGTGTCGATGTGCCCGGTGAGGCAGAGCGGCGGGCGTGCCTCGCTGCCGCCGGCGCGCGCGACGACGCTGGTGCGCTGGTCGTCGTATTCGTGATAGTCGACGCGAAAGCCCCATTCCTCGAGCAGGCGTCCGGCGTAGCGCGCGCATTCGCGCTCGCGTCCGGGCGGATTCACCGTGTCGAAGCGCAGCAGGGATCTCGTCAGGGAGACGGCGTCGCCGGCATTCATGGCACGCCAATTGAAACCGGTGGAATAAATGCGCTCATCCGCCCATTATCCCTGAGGTCCTTTCATGTTCATCGACGCCGTCGGCACCGCCGTCCCCGCCGCCCGCTACACCCAGCGGGAGTGCTGGGAGGCGCTGCGCGGCACCCCGCAATTCGCCGCCCTGCGCGGCCCCTCGCGGCTGCTCCTCGAGCGCGTGCTGACCGGGGAGCAGGGCGTGCGCAGCCGCCATCTCGCCCTCGAGGGCCTGGCCGAAGCCTTCGCCATCGATCCCGACGTGCTCGCGGGGCGCTACGCGCGCCATGCGCCCGAGCTCGCGACGCGCGCCGCACACCGCGCGCTCGCCAAGGCCGGGCTCGCCGCGCAGGACATCGACGCGCTCGTCGTCAGCACCTGCACCGGCTATCTCTGCCCCGGCCTGAGCAGTTACGTCGCCGAGCGCCTCGAGCTGCGCGCCGATGCGCTTGGCCTCGACCTCGTCGGCCAGGGTTGCGGAGCGGCGCTGCCCAACCTGCGCACCGCGGAAGCGCTGCTTGCCGCCGGGCGCGCGGAGCACGTGCTGTGCATCTGCGTCGAGGTCTGCAGCGCGGCGCTCTACATCGACGACGACCCGGGCGTGCTGGTGAGCGGTTGCCTTTTCGGCGACGGCGCGGCGGCGGCGGTCGCTTCCCGGGCGCCGTGCGCCGGCTCAGCGCGCGTGGAATGGATCGACGCCGTATCGCTCGTCGATCCGGGCGAGCGCGAATCGCTGCGCATGGAGACGCGCGGCGGCCTGCTGCGCAACCTGCTTTCACGCGAGGTGCCGCAGATCGCCGCCGAGCACGCCGCCGCTCTGCTGCACGGCACGCTCGAGCGTCATGGGCTCGCGCGCGAAGAGATCCGCGAATGGATCTGGCATGCCGGCGGACGCAGCGTGCTCGAGCGCCTGCGCGCCGCGACCGGTCTCGAGGAGCGCCATACGCGGCGCAGCGCCGACGTGCTCGCGCGCTTCGGCAACCTGTCGAGCCCGTTCGTGCTCTTCGTCCTGGCGCAGACGCTCGAGGAACGCGGCGCGCCGGGCTGGTGGTGGATGTCCTCCTTCGGCGCCGGCTTCAGCTGCCACGGGGCGCTGCTGCGTGTCGCCTAGGGTCCTGGAAAGCGAGTGGCTGGACGAGCTGCCGGCGGGCGACCTGCGCGCCATCCGCTCGCGCGCCGACCTGCGGCGCGTCAATACCGTCATGGGCAACGCGCGCATGATTGCCGCCGCTCTGAAGCGATTCCTTCCCGAAGCCGGATCGCTGCACATCGCCGATCTCGGCGCCGGCGACGGCGCGCTCGCGCTCGCGGTGGCGCGCAAGCTTCGGCGTCCCGGCGCTCGGCTGACGCTCGTCGACCGAGCGCCGGTGGTGCACGGCATTACGCTCGAGCGGTTCCACGCGCTCGGCTGGCGCGCCGCGATCGCGGCCGCCGACGTGTTCGCCTTTCTCTCGCGCGCGAGCGAGCGCTTCGACGCCGTCTTCGTCAACCTGTTCCTGCATCACTTCGACGACGCCCGGCTCGCGCCGCTGCTCGCGCTGATTGCGTCCCGCACGCGCCTTCTCGTCGCCTGCGAGCCGCGCCGCTCGGCCTTGGCCCTCGCCGGCAGCCGGCTGCTATGGGCGCTCGGCTGCAACGACGTGACTCGGCACGATGCGCTCGTCAGCGTGCGCGCCGGCTTCGCGAATCAGGAATTGACCGCTCTCTGGCCATCGGCGACGGGTTGGCGCCTCGTCGAGCGCGCGGCCGGGCCGTTCAGCCACCTCTTCGTCGCATGCGCTGCGACGCGCTAGTAATCGGCGGCGGGCCCGCCGGCGCCGCCTGCGCTATCGCGCTCGCGCGCGAGGGGCACAGCGTGGTGGTGCTCGAGAAGGCGCGCTTCCCGAGGCGCAAGGTGTGCGGCGAGCTCGTCGCGGGGTCCGCGATCGCCGGGCTAGACG
>DASQYN010000443.1:0-3035 GCA_035639215.1 Burkholderiales bacterium | reverse complement strand
ATGCGCGCGCCCTGGCCGCAGCCCAACCCGGCGGCGCTCGAGCAGGACGAAGTGGAGCTCGTCGTACAGGTCAACGGCAAGCTGCGCGGCTCGATCCGCGTGCCGAAGAACGCCGACAAGGCGGCGATCGAGGAGCTCGCGCTCGCCAATCCCAACGTACAGAAGTTCATCGCCGGCCAGACGGTGAAGAAGGTGGTCGTCGTGCCGCGACGACTCGTCAATCTCGTCGTTTGAAGATCCTCCTCGCCGGGCTGCTCGTCCTGCTCGCCGGCTGCGGCTTCCACATGCGCGGCACGGAAACCGTGCCGTTCCGCACCATCTATATCCCGAACGCGGGCGGCGGCATCGCGCTCGATCTCAAGCGCAACATCGAGGCCGGCACCGACGCCAAGGTCGTCGACGATGCCAAGGCGGCCGACGCGATTCTCGACATCGCCAACGAGACGCGCGAGAAGATCATCCTGTCGCTCTCCGGCACGGGCCGGGTGCGCGAGTTCCGGCTGCGCTACACGGTGGTGTTCCGGGTGCACGACGGCAAGGGCCACGACTATGTGCCGCGCAGCACGGTCCAGCTCACCCGCGACGTCACCTTCAACGACGCCGAGATCCTTGCCAAGGAAGCCGAAGAGCAGCTGCTCTACCGCGACATGCAGACCGACATGGTGCAGCAGCTGCTGCGGCGCCTCGCCGCGGCGCAGGCGCCGAAGCCGGCGGTGTCCTGAGGCATCCCGGATGCAGATCCGCGCCGCCGAGCTGGAAGCGCATCTCGCGAAGTCCCTCGCGCCGGCGTACGCGATCCACGGCGACGAGCCGCTCGTCGCGCTCGAGGCGGCCGACTCGGTGCGCGCGGCGGCGCGGCGCCACGGCTTCTCGGAGCGCGTCGTGCTCGAGCCCGGGCGGCACTTCGACTGGAGCGAGTTCGGCCACGCGGCGGCCACCCTGTCGCTCTTCGGCGGCAGGAAGTTGATCGAGCTTCGCCTGCCCACCGGCAAGCCGGGGCCGCAGGGCACCGCGGCGATCGCCGGGTACCTCGAGCGGCGCGACAGCGAGACCCGGCTGCTCGTGACGCTGCCCCGCCTCGATCGCCAGGGGCAGGGCTCGGCATGGTTCATGGCGCTCGCCTCGCAGGGCGTCGTCGTCGACGTCTGGCCGGTCGAGCGGGCGCGGCTCCCGACCTGGATCGCCGAGCGGCTGGCGCGGCAGAAGCAGCGCGCGCCGCGCGAAGTGCTCGAGTTCCTCGCCGAGCGCGTGGAAGGCAACCTCCTCGCCGCGCACCAGGAAGTGCAGAAGCTCGCGCTGCTAGCACCGCCGGGTGAGCTCTCGCTCGAGACGGTGCAGGCGGCGATCGTCAACGTCGCCCGCTACGACCCGTACGACGCCGCCGAAGCGCTGGTCGCCGGCGATACCGGGCGCTACCTGCGCGTGCTCGAAGGCCTGCGCGCCGAAGGCGAGCAGCCGACGTTCGTGCTGTTCGTCATGTCGAACGCGCTCTTCGCGCTCCAGGCGATGCGCCGCGGCGTCGAGGCGCGCGTCTTCAACCGCAACCTGCAGCGCGCCCTGCAGGGCGCGGCCCGCCGCTATGCCGAGCGGGCGATCGACGAGGCGCTCGCCGCCTGCTCGCAGATCGACCGCGCGATCAAGGGGGTCGGCACGGGCGAGCCTTGGGCGCGCTTCACCGTCCTCGGGCTTAGGCTGCACTTACAATAGCCTGGGTGAGCGACACCAGGGAATACGTGCGCAGCCTGGGCAGCGCCGCCCGTACGGCGGCCCGCGAGCTGGCGCGCGCCGGCACCGCGACCAAGAACGCGGCGCTCGCCGCCATCGCGGCCGAGCTGCGCGCGCATGCCGCCGAGATCCTCGACGCGAACGCGCGCGACGTGGCTGCCGCCCGCAAGAGCGACCACGACGCCGCGTTCATCGACCGCCTCACCCTCACGCCGGCGCTGGTCGAGCAAATGGCGGCAGGCGTCGAGCAGGTGGCCGCGCTGGCCGATCCGGTCGGCACCCTCAGCGACCGGGTAAAACGGCCGAGCGGCATCGAAGTGGCGCGCATGCGCGTGCCGCTCGGCGTGGTCGCAATCATCTACGAGTCGCGGCTGAACGTGACCGCCGATGCGGCGGCGCTGTGCCTCAAGGCGGGCAACGCCTGCATCCTGCGCGGCGGCTCGGAGGCGATCGTCTCGAACAGCGCGATCGCACAATGCGTGCGCGCCGGCCTGAAGCGCGCCGGTCTCCCGGAGGCGGCGGTGCAGCTTGTCGCGCTCACCGACCGCGCCGCGGTCGGCGAACTGATCACGCTCACCGAGTACGTCGACATCATCGTGCCGCGCGGCGGCAAGAGCCTGATCGAGCGCCTGTCGCGCGAATCGCGCATCCCGATGATCAAGCACCTCGAAGGCGTCTGCCACGTCTACATCGACGAGGTCGCCGACCCCGCCATGGCGGTGCGCATCGCCGACAACGCGAAGACGCAGCGCTATGGCACCTGCAACACCATGGAGACGCTGCTGGTCGCCGAGGCGATCGCGCCGAAGGTGCTGCCGGAGATCGGCCGCATCTACCAGTCGAAGCAGGTCGAGATCCGCGGCGACGCCGCGACGCAGCGCCTGATCCGCGGCACGAAGCAGGCTACCGAGCGGGACTATTACACCGAATGGCTGGCGCCGGTAGTCTCGGTGCGCGTGGTGAAAGGGCTGGACGAGGCGATCGAGCACATCGCGAAATACGGCTCGCAGCATACCGACGCCATCGTCACCTCGGATGCCGGGCGCGCGCAGCGCTTCCTCCGCGAAGTCGACTCGAGCTCGGTGATGTGGAACGCCTCGACGCGCTTCGCCGACGGCTACGAATACGGCCTGGGCGCGGAGATCGGCATCTCCACCGACAAGCTGCATGCGCGCGGGCCGGTCGGGCTCGAGGGGCTGACCACGCAGAAGTTCGTGGTGCTCGGCCACGGCGAGGTCAGAAGCTGAAGATCGGCATCCTGGGCGGGACCTTCGACCCAGTGCACAACGCGCACCTCGCGATGGCGCGAG
>DASQYN010000442.1:0-4634 GCA_035639215.1 Burkholderiales bacterium | reverse complement strand
CCCGCGGCTGCGCTGCTCGCGCTCGCGCCGCTCGCGAAGGAAGGCCTGGTCGAGCTGGAGGGCATTGTCATCGACGCGAAGAGCGGCGTCACCGGCACCGGCCGCGGCGGGGCGAGCGACTTCGGCTACGTCGAGACCAACGAGGACGTCTTCGCCTACGGCATCGAATCGCATCCGCATGTGCCGGAGATGGAGCGCGCGCTGGAGATGGTCGGCTCGCGCAAGGCGACGATCGCGTTCACGCCGCACCTCGTGCCGATGTCGCGAGGCCTGCTCGCCACCTGCTATGCGCGACCCCGCCGCGCGCTTCTGGCGGCCGAGCTGTACGACGCCGCGCGCGCCTGCTACAAGAGCGAGCCCTTCGTGCAGGTCGTCGCTCACGAGAAGGGGCGCGGCCCGCGCACTTCCTGGGCGACCGCCTCGAACCTCGCGTTCGTCTCCTACGCGATCAACCCGCGCACCGGGCTGGTCATCGCCCTGGGCGCCATCGACAACCTCGGCAAAGGCGCCGCGGCGCAAGCGGTCCAGAACGCGAACCTGATGACCGGCCAGCCGGAGACGGCCGGCCTCGCCGCGCTGCCGCTTCTCGTCTAGCCCGTTCCCGTCGGAACGTGCCGCGCGGTGCGCGTACGGAGCTCGGTGAGCCACTTCGAGCGCGCCGCGGCCGAGTAGAAAAGCGCGCGCAACCGCGGCGGCCAGAACGCCGGCATGCCGAAGAGCAGCGAGATGCGCTGCGTGTGGTTGGTGAGCGGACGTTCCGCCCGCTCCCAGATGCTCAACCCCCGGGCCACGTCCGGCGCGGAATCGAGATGGCAGGCGAGCGAGAGCGCATTCATCATCGCGCAGCCGGCGCCCTGGCCGATGTTCGGCGGAATGGCGTGCGCGGCATCGCCAATCACCGCCACCCTTCCCGAAGACCAGCGCTTGAGCTTGATGTATTCGAACCGGTCGTAGCGCACCTCGTCGCCGATGCGCTCGATGAGGGGCGCCAGCGGCGGGAACGACGCCTGCCAGACGTCCTTCCGGAGCGGCAAGGCGCGCGCCGGCTCGTCCTCGTGCAGCATGGTGAGCGCGAGATAAAGGTGCGTGGCGCTGCACGGATTGTAGAGCAGCCGGCGGCTGCCCGACCAGTACTCGATGGTGCGGCCGTCGGTCGCCTCGCCGGCGTCGCGCTTCGGGATCAGCACGCGCACGCAGCCGTCGGGCAGGTAGCGCCGCGAACGCAGCAGGCCGAGCGAGTCGCGGAGGCGGGAATTGACGCCGTCTGCCGCAACGACCAGGTCCGCGTTTACACGAGTACCATCGGCCAGCAGCAATTCTCCATTTGACGAAGCGGAGACGCCTTCCGAGCCGAGCAGGATCTCGGCGCCGGCGCGGCGTGCGGCTGCGGCGAGCGCGTCGATCAGCCGCTGGCGCAGCACGCCGTAGACCCGCGCTTCTCCCCACGGATGCGTGGATAGGAGCCGGTCGTCCTGGTCGCGCGTCTCGCGCAGCCGCGCGCGCGCGCCGTCGCGCACAGCGTCTTCCAGCGCGCCAAGCGCTTCGAGTACGCGCAGGCCATTCTCGTAGAGATTGATTCCAGCGCCCGCAGTGCGCAGGCGATCGGCGCGCTCGTGCACCCGCACGCGCCAGCCGCGTCGCGCCAAGGCGCAGGCGGCGGCCAGGCCTGCGAAGCCGCCGCCCACGATTTCCGCCTTGCGCCCGCGTTGCACGGGCGCATGCTACCTCTCTACACGACCACCAGCGGCCGCATCATGTCGTGCTCCTCGTGCTCGAGGATGTGGCAGTGCCAGACATACTCGTAGCCGGCGATTCCCGGCCGCGGGCTCGGCGGCACGGTGAACGGCACCGTCGGCAGCCGGAACTGCATCATCACCGTGGTGATCTCGCCCGGGTTCATGCGCACGGTTTCCTTCCAGCCGCGCTCGAACGCCGGCGGCGCGACCGGCGGGCCCGAGAGGTTCGGCACGCCGTTCCGGTAGCCGTTGAAAGCCTGGCGCGACAGGATCTGCACGTTGACCAGGTGGAAGTGAATCGGGTGCGTGTCGGCGGTGAGGTTGGCGATCTGCCATACCTCGATCGCTCCCCGGTTGACGACCTCGGTCGCCGCATCCATGAAGCCGCGGCCATAGCCGCCCGCGACCGGCGCGTTGGTCCCGAGCAGCTGCGCAAGGCGCCCATAGCTGTCGAACGTCTCGTTCAGTGTGAGCTGCCGTGGCGCGATTCCGGGCGGCAGGGCCGTCACGCCCAGCGGCGCGAGCAACGGATCGTTGCCGGCCCGGAGATCGGTGCTTGTCGTGATGGCGAGCGGTCCATCGGCGGCGGACGCCATCACCTTGAAGCGCATGATCTCGCGCGTATTCGGCCCGGAGCCCGGCCGCGTGAGGCCGTTCACCGGGTTCTTGTTGGCGTTCAGTCCCGGGAAGTAATCGTTGCGTGGATCGCCCATCGGGAACGGCGCGGGCGTATCCGTGTAGAGGATGACGTTCTTGCCGGCGTAGGCGGAAAAGTCGAACAGGACGTCCACGCGCTCGGCCGGCCCCATGAGCAGCGAGCCGCCGGTCACCGTGCCGTTGAACGGAACGGCGCTCGGCACGAGCGCGGGCGTCGGCAGGAAACCGCCTTCGGTCCCCAGCACCAGGAAGTTCGCCGTCGGCTTGCCCGCCGGATTGAGCGCTGCGGCGTTGAGCGCCGGAGCATTCAACGGAGTGCCCTTGTTGCCGAGCGTGATGCCATTTGCGCTTCCGTCATCGACATACATCTGCAGATTCAGGAAGCGCGCATTGCAGGCGTTGAGGATGCGCAGCCGATAGCGCCGCGTCTCCACCGTCACCTGCGGATACACGGTGCCGTTGGCGAGCATCGTATCGCCGAAGAATTCGGGAACGACCGACACTACCGGGGGCGAGCCGAGCGGCGCCGGGCCGAGCTTGCCGTAGAGCGCAGTATCGTACTGGTGCGCATACCACAGGCTTCCCTGCGCCGTCGGCCCGCTCCACGTCGGATCGACGACAAGCACGTCCGGGCCGACGAAGATCTTGTCCTGCACGATGATCGGCAGCTCCCTGCCGCCGTTCTCGATGTAATCGGGCAATCCCTGGTTCTTCAGGTTGTTCTCGAACGAATCGCGCAGCACGAGCGCGCTCGCCAGGCCGGCATAGGCGTTGATGCGCGTGGTGCCCCAGGCGTGGTCGTGATACCAGAGCAGACGCGCGCTCTGCTGCATGGGGTAGTAGTACTCGGCCTGGTTCGGCGCCAGCCCGGGATTGATTCCGGCGTCGACATAGCTCAAGCCCTTGTCGCCGTTGGGCGCAAACCACGCATGCGGTCCGCCGTCGCTCACCCACGGCACGAAGCCGCCGTGCAGGTGCGTCACCGCGCGGTTGTCGGCGGAATTCGCGCCGTCGATCGTCCGGTCGATCGGAATGATGTGTTGCGACGGCAGGTTGTTCGTGAAGGTGAGCTGGATCGGCTGGTCCTTCTGCGCAACGATGATGCCGCCGAGATGCCTCGCACCGGAGCTGCCCGCCGGGTCGTAGCCCCAGAAGGCCGTCGGCCCGAGGCTCGGGTGCACCTGGTCGGTGAACTCGCCGATCTTGAGCGAGTAGTGCGCGGCGCCGGTCGACGCGGTGCCGTCGGGCACGGCGAGCGGGATGCCGCCGGCGCCGACTCCGCGGAACGCCGTCCGCCAGAGCAGCGTGGAGGGCGTTTGATAGAAGGCCCAGGACGTCCCGGGCTTCAGCAGGCCATAGGTGGCGAAGGCCGCGCCGGCCAGCATGCCGGTCTTGAGAAACCGCCGTCGATCGAACATCGAATTCCCCTTGGGTGATTGGGACAGCAACCCGGTGGGTTGCGGAAAGTCCCGGCGGGGTACAGGCTCGGCGGCTTGCCGACTGGCGGAATTGCGGGAAACGATCGGCGCGAAAGCTGCGGCGAGCCAGTGCTGCGAACGGCTTGCCGAGGCGCCGCAAAAGGAAGGCTCGGCGAGTGACTCGCCGTCCCGTTATTCATTGGTCTCCCCGTAGAGACGCGAAGCAGCCTAGGGCGGCGCGATATTCCCCACTTGAGGGAAATCAAGAGGCGTTCAGAAAACGCGCGCGGGCAGCAAGCGCTATTTCATCGACTGCAGCGCGGCGACGACTTCGGCGTTGTCGGGGAAGCCGCGGTCGCGGTTCTTCGAGAAAAGCAGCTCGCCGTTAACGGTGAGATCGAAGATGCCGTTCGCGCCTTTCACGAGGCGCGGCTCGACGCCGAGCGCCTGCCTGATCGCGGCCGCCAGACCGACGGCCCTCGGCAGGTAGTTTCAGGCGACGCAGTAGGTGATGGCGATGTCCATGGCTAGCGGGAGATCTTCTCGAGGCCCTGCGCGATGCTGCCTGCATCCGTGGGCCGGATCAAGCGCGCGAGCTCCCTGCCGTCGGCGAGGAACAGCAGCGTCGGCCAGAGCTTGATGCCGAAGGAGCGGCCGAGGCGCCGGCCGCTCGCGTCGGCGATCTTGAGATGGCGCACCTGCGGGTGGGCGGCCAACGCCTCGGCAATGAGCGGCTGGGCGCGCCGGCAGTGGCCGCACCATGGGCTGCCGAATTCGAGCAGCGTCGGCCCGGCGAGCGCGTCGACCTCGCTGCGCGAGGGCT